>JALYNS010000205.1 GCA_030773035.1 Chloroflexota bacterium | reverse complement strand
GACCCAGCTGGTCCGGCAGACGCTGATCAGCCTGCTGGCCGGCAGCCACGCTCTGCTGGAGGGGGTCCCGGGCCTCGGCAAGACGATGCTGGTGCGAACCATGTCCGAGGCGCTCGACCTCGGATTCTCGCGGATCCAGTTCACGCCGGACCTGATGCCGGCCGACATCGTGGGGACCAACATCATCGTCGAGGAGGGCGGCGAGCGACGCTTCCGCTTCCAGCCCGGGCCGATCTTCAGCAACCTGGTCCTGGCCGATGAGATCAACCGCGCCACCCCCAAGACCCAGAGCGCCCTGCTGGAGGCGATGCAGGAGCACCGCGTGACGGTCGCCAAGACGCAGTACACCCTGACCGAGCCGTTCTTCGTCCTCGCCACCCAGAACCCGCTCGAGATGGAGGGGACCTATCCCCTGCCCGAGGCACAGCTCGACCGCTTCTTCTTCAAGGTGGATGTCCCCTTCCCCACCGAGGCCGAGCTGATCGAGATCATGGCGCGCACCACCGGGGCGGAGCGGATCACCGTCCATCGGGCCGCGACCGGTGCCGACATCCTGGCCATGCAGACGCTGGCGCGTGACGTCCCGATCGCGAGCCACGTCATGGCCTACGCGGTGCGCATCCTGCGCGGCTCCCACCCCGATACCGAGAGCCCGCCCGAGCTGGTGCGCAAGTACGTGCGCTACGGCGGCTCGCCCCGCGGCGCTCAGGCCATGGTGCTGGGTGCCAAGATCCACGCCCTGCTGGACGGGCGCTTCAACGTCGCCTTCAGCGACGTGCAGGCCGTCGCGGCGCCAGCGCTCCGGCATCGGATCATCCTCAACTTCGAGGGAGAGGCAGAGGGCATCAACAGCGACAGCGTGGTCCGGGCCATCATCGCCGAGACGCCCACCGAATCGGTCGAGTAGGCGGCGATGACCGCGCCGGTCGCGCCCGCCGCCGACGCAGCCGGGGCCGCTGACGTTCTCTTCGACGAGGCGTTCCTGCGCCGGCTCGAGCAGCTGGAGCTGGCCTCCCGGCGGCTGACTGCCGGGCGGATGAAGGGTGAGCGACGCTCCGTGCGCCGCGGCCAGAGCGTTGAGTTCGCCGACTACCGCAACTACACCCACGGCGACGACCTGCGCCAGCTCGACTGGAACGTCTACGCCCGCCTCGAACGGCTCTTCATCAAGCTCTTCGTGGAGGAAGAGGACGTCACCGTCCACGTCCTGGTCGACGCCAGCCGCAGCATGGACTTCGGGGAGCCGAACAAGCTCTCCTTCGCGCGCCGCGCGGCCGGGGCGCTCGCCTACCTGGGGCTCGCCCATCTCGACCGGGTGAGCGTCGCCTTCCTGGGTGAGGGGCGGGCGGTGACGCTCCGACCGCTCCGCGGCAAGGCGCGCGTCTTCGAGGTCTTCCGCTTCCTGGCCCAGCCGCGTCCGGAGCGGCTCACCGGGCTGGCGGCCGCGGCCCGGGACTATGCCGGGCGCCTGCGCGGACGTGGTCCGCTGATCCTGATCAGCGACCTGATGGATCCCGGCTACTCCGATGCGCTGCGCGACCTCGCCGGCACGCGCTGCCAGCTCTCAGTGCTCCACGTGCTGGCCCCCGAGGAGCTCGACCCCGACGTCCCGCCGGACGCGCGGCTGGTCGACAACGAGACGGGCCATGGGATTGAGGTGACCGGCGACGACGACCTCGTCGACCGCTACCGCACCCGCCTGGGCGAGTGGCAGGACGAGCTCGCCACCTTCTGTTCGCGGCGCGGTGGCGCCTATGTCAGCGTCCCATCGGACCTGGACCTCGCCGATCTGCTGTTCGACGTGCTGCGCCGGAGGAGGGTGGTCGAGTGATCGCGCCGCTTGCCCTCATCGGCCTCATCAGCCTGCCGATCATCGTCGCCTACTACATGCTGCGACTGCGCCGCCGCGACGTCCCGGTCGGCAGCACCTTCCTGTGGCAGCAGCTGGTGCGCGACATCGAGGCGAACGCGCCGTGGCAGCGGCTGCGCTTCAGCTGGCTGCTGATCCTGCAGCTGCTGATCGCGCTGGTGGCCGTCATTGCCGCGGCACGCCCCTTCCTCACCGTCAGCTCCGACCTGGCCGCCAACGTGGTCCTGATCGTCGACACCTCGGCCTCGATGGGGGCGCTCGAGGGGGACACGACCCGCATCGCACAGGCGCAGGCTGCCGCCCGGCGCGTGATCAGCGACCTGCCGGACGGCGGGCATGTGACCCTGGTCGCCGCCGACGACTCGGCGCATGTGCTGGTCAGCGACACCGACGACCGGGCTGCTGCCCTGGCAGCCATCGACCGGATCGTGGCCAC
>JALYNS010000204.1 GCA_030773035.1 Chloroflexota bacterium | reverse complement strand
CCTCCCCGCCGAGGCGAGCGAGCCGTTGCCCCCACGCACCGCGCCCGCGCCTCGCCGGGCGGCGACACCCACTCCACCAGCGGACGCCGAGCCGATCAGCGAGCAGGTCGCCGACCTGGCGCGCACCGACACCACCAGCCTCCGTCGCGAGCGCGGCGGGCGGGGCCGCGGCGGGCGCGGTGGAACAGACCGGGACGCGCGCGGTGGCCGCAGCGACCGTCCGATGCGCGACCGGCCTGACCGTCCCCCGCGCGTGCCACGCGAGGACCGACCGCCGCGCGAGCCGGCGCCATTCATCCCCGGCAAGCCGCTCGAGGAGCTCTCCGAGAAGGAGCGCGGCACGCTGGAGGAGGCAAAGGGCGTGCTCGAAGAGCTGCTGCGGTTGATGGAGGTGCCCGGCACCGTCGAGATCGCAACCGGCGGTGAGACCGCCCGCCTCAACGTGCGTGGCTCGGATCTCGGCGTCCTGATCGGCCGGCGCGGCGAAAAGCTCGCCAGCCTGCAGCACATCGTCAACTTGATCGTCGCCAAGAAGGAGGGGGAGTACCACCGCATCGCGGTGGACGTGGAGAACTACCGCGGGCGTCGCGAAGAGCAGCTGCGCGACGTCGCCGACCGTGCGGCCAAACGGGTCCTCCAGACCGGCAAGATCATCCAGCTCGAACCGATGCCGGCCATCGAGCGCCGGATCGTCCACATGGCGTTGGTGGAGAACCCCAAGGTGCGCACCCAGAGCGTCGGCGTCGAGCCCAACCGCCGGATCGTCATCCTGCCCGCCACCAAGGTCGAATAGCCGAGCCAGAGGTGCAGCGTCCCGCCTCGCCGCTCGAGGCAGCCCGCGCCATCGGGCGGCTCGAGCCGGGCGGTGCCTGGGTCGGCTTCGGCTTCCGCGGCGACGCCTGCCGCTACGTGATCGGCACGCATGACGGGGTGCAGGATGCACCGGCCGACGCCGATCTGTTGCTGGCCCTGGCCATCGCCCACTTTGCGGAGGCGTTTGACGAAGCGCCGCCCGACATCGAAGCGACGCAGTCCGACCTCTCCGCCCTGGTCCGATATCTGATTCGAACCGAGCCCGATGCCGGTCGCCGGGCACTTCTCACGGAGGCCCTCGACGCCATCGACGACGGGTTGGCAGGTGATGCCGTGGCCGGCCGCCTGGTGGCAGCCCGGCCGCCCGGACGCGACCGGGTCGATCCAGTTGAGCTGTTGCTGGCTGCGGCCGGGGAGCTCTCCGCGGGGAGTTAGCCCTGCGGACGGTCCTCGGTGCCATCGCTCATGGGCTCCTGGGTCGGCGGAGCCGCGGGAGGCGGGGGCGAGTAGGTCGGAGCCGGGGGAGGCGGAGGCGCGCTTGGCGCGCTTGACGTGCCCATGTTGAACTTGCCGCCCTCGGCCTGGAAGGTCTGCCAGCTGGCCCAGCCCATCAGCGCGCCACCCGCGGCGCTCAGGAGCAGACCGATCAGCCAGGTGCCGCCGTAGAAGCCGATTGCTCCGAGTACCGGGAGGAGAGCCAGCAGTGCCAGCAGGGCGCCGATCCCCGCCACGCCGCCCACGATCAACATCAGGCTGCCCTTCGACCCGGGGAGCTTGGTGCTCGGCGAGAACTGCGGCAGGAAGATGATGACGAGCATGGCGATGCCGGTGAGCACGCCGAATGAGCCACCGCCACCGAAGCTGAGAAACGCTCCGACGATCGCCGCGACGGCACCAATGGCCGCCAGCTTGTCGTTCGAGCTGAGCTTGGAGAAGTCCATGTGAATCAAACGCCTCCCAATGTCAGCGCGGCGACGATGCGTGGAGCGCCATGGGCGTGCCGCTTGGCCGGTACCGTAGCACAGGAAGCCGTTCCTTCATAGGTCTCGGAGCGATGCAATGAGGCCCTCAATGTGCGCCGCCCGGTCAGGTCTTGGGCCCGCCCACCTGGAACTTCCCACCCTCGGCCTGGAAGGCCTGCCAGCCGAACCAGCCCATCGCCAGTCCGCCGGCCACGGCGACCAGGAAGAGCAGCGAGGGCAGGTCGAAGCCGTTGAAGGTGAATGCAATCGTGGTCAGCAGCAGAAACGCCATCAGCACCGCCGCAACTCCGCCGACGGCCACCATCAGGCTCCCCTTCGAGCCGGGCAGCTTCGTGTTCGGGTTCATCTGTGGCAGGAAGAGGATCGCCAGCATGACGAGCCCAAGGACGACGCCGAGCCAGGTCACGCCCCAGTGGCCGGGGTAGGTCGAGGCCGCGACCGCGCCGCCAACGACGATGGCGATCGCCGCGAAGGCAGCCATCCGATCGGACGCGCTGAGCTTGGAGAACATAGAACCCACGCCTCCATTACCAAGCGGCGGAACAGCTGATGATCGGGCGCGCCGCGTGCGCGGCACGGTAGCACACGGGTCCAGCCCCTCCTGAGAAGAGCGGCCGCCGGTGCGGACCGCGGTCGATGAGGAATGGTGGAGATGGGGGAGAATCGAACTCCCCGTCCAGAACCGAGTCGCCGAGAACGTGCTACAGGTGTTTCCGGCCTACTTCGAGCTTCGCCTGCGGGCCCCCGACCGGCGGGGTGCTCCGCTCGCTATCCGGCTGGCCTCTCGACCCTTTGACACCGCTCACCGGAGTCGGCGATGCCGCATCTCACCTGATGACGCCTTCACGGCCCGGCAAGAGGAGGCCGTGTCAGCGCTCGTCGCTACTTAGGCGGCGAGAGCGTAACTCTTGTTGCCAGTTACTGGCTTTACCCGCGGTTTAACGAGGCCTGCGGGCGACCTCGACCTGCAGTTCCCGGTCCCTGAGCCCTGTCGAAACCTGACATCCCCACGGACCGATACCAAGCAAGATGGTAGCACGGCCGTTCCCGGAGGCCGCGGCCTAGAGCTTGACGCGCTCCTTGGTCGCTCGTTGCAGATCACGCCGCATGTCCCTCTCCGCGATCACGCGACGCTTGTCGTGGGCCTTCCGGCCGCGCGCCACCCCGAGCTCCAGCTTCGCCATCCCGTTGCGGATGTAGAGCTTCAGCGGCACGAGCGTGAATCCCTTGGCCTGGGTCCGTCCCACGAGCTCGGCGATCTGGTCGCGATGGAGGAGCAGCTTTCGGGTACGGGTCGGCTCGTGGTTGTTTCGGTTGCCCTGCTCGTAGGGGGCGATGTGCGCCCCGATCAGCCAGGCCTCCCCGTGCTCGATCCGTGCGTATGCCTCCGCGAGGCTGACGCGGCCGGCGCGGATTGACTTGATCTCGGTGCCGCTCAGCACGAGGCCGGCCTCGAGGGTCTCATCGACATCGTACTCGTGGCGGGCGCGTCGGTTGACGGCGACGGTCTTGTCGGGCATCAGCTTCCGTTCGAAGGATCCTAACGGTGCGGTCCGGCGGAGAAATGAAAGAGCCGACCGTATCGGCCGGCTCTCTCGTCGCTACCACGCGAAGGGGTGCTAGCGCACCGCCTCGGTGGTGGCGTGACAGGAACTACTCACTGCACACCACCTCCTTTCGTTGGGCCGGATGCTAGCAGCCCCTCGGCGCACGCGCAATCCATGGTCAGGCGGCCTCCCGCAGCCAGGTGCTGGACGCTCCGGGAGTTGTCAGCTCCTGGATCGCGCGCTCGAGGATGAGGTCACGGTCGTCCGGAGTCCCATCCGGGATCTCGACCGTGATATCCGGCTGGACCCCGTCCGGGGCGACCGAGTGGTGATCGGGCGTAAACCAGCGCGAGATCGTGATGCGCACGCCACCATCGTTTGCCAAAGGCGCCCAGACCTGGACCGTGTTCTTGCCGTAGGTGGGCTGGCCGATGATCGTCGCGCGGCCGGTGTCCTTGAACGCGCCGGCGACGATCTCGGAGGCCGATGCGCTGCCCGCGTTGACGAGCGCCACGAGCGGCAGGCTCGTGTCCGTGGCGAGCCCGTCACCGGTCGCCTCGAGGCGCTTCTTCTCGCCCCCCGATGACTCCTGGGTGAAGATCAGCCCGGAGCCGATGAACTCCGAGGCGACCTTCTGCGCCACGTCGATGAAGCCGCCGGGGTTGCCACGCAGGTCGAAGATGATCGAGACGGCACCATCGTCGAGCAGGCCGCCCAGTGCGTCGTGGAACTGGTCCGCGCTGGCCAGGCTGAAGCCGTGCAGCGCGATGTAGCCGATATTGCCGTCGAGCATCCTGCTCGTCACCTCGCGCGTGGTGATCTTGGCGCGGGTGATCTCCAGGTCGAAGGTGCGGTCGCCGCGCTTCAAGGAGAGCGTGACCTTGGTGCCGGCCTCGCCGCGCACCTTGCCGACCTCGTCCTGCAGCGTGGCCCCATCGACGCTGACGCCGTCGATGGCGAGCACGATATCCCCAGGCTTGAGCCCGGCCGCCTCCGCCGGAGAATCCGCCAGCGGAGCAACCACGACGAGGGCGCAGGTCGCGGAGAACGTCGTGCACGACGCCAGGTCGTCCGGGTTCTCGAGGTTCTCGACCGACATCTCGGCCCCGATCCCGCTGAACTCGCCGGAGAGCGAGCCGAGGGCACGCTGGTACTCGTCGGGCGGCATGTAGCCGCTGAACGGGTCCTTCACGCCGTACTCGAAGAGCCCCTTGATGGCGCCCTCGACCAACTGGACATCGTCGAGGGTGTCGACGAACTGCCGCTTCAGCTTGTCGTAGGCCTCGCAGAACGGTGCGAAGGCCGCGGTTGGCGCGGAGCAGGATCCCTCCGCGCGGGCGGCCCCGGCAGCGAGATATCCGGCGCCGAAGAGGAGTGCCCCGACGACGCTGGCAAGCACGAGCGAGATGACCCAGGAGACGGGCGACGGGCCGCGCTCGGACTGGCGCTCGGGTGGCGTGGTGGGCAGCGAGGCGGCCCTCGGTTCAGGCGGCGGATCGGGGCTCTGGTCGGTCATCGGCGCCGGAGTGTAGCACCGGGTCGACGATGACCCGGTTACGGCTCCATTACGTTTCGCTTACCGCTCCGCCCGTTGCTAGGTCGCCGACGAGAGGTTGGCGCGGACGCTGATCCAGCTGCCGACCGCCCCGACCCCCAGTCCGACGGCGAGGATGATCGCCGAGAGGACCGCGAGGAACTGCGTGCTGACGGCCGTTGGCATCTGGAAGACACGCACCATGATCGGCTGGATCGGATCCCATGCCGTTGCCACCAGGATGATCGTGATGACGGCCCCCATCGCCCCGCACAGGATCCCCTCCAGGATGAATGGCCAGCGAATGAATGAGTCGCTGGCCCCCACCAGGCGCATGATCTCGATCTCGCCGGATCGGCTGTAGACGGCGATCCGGATCATGTTCACGATCATGAACAGCACCGTCAGGCCGACCAGCACCAGGGCGATGATCCCGCCGGTGCGGATGTAGCCGATGATGTCGAGCAGCTTGTCATAGTCGCCCTGGCGGGTGGTGATCCGCTCGACCTGGGGACGCCCCTGCAGGGTCTGCTGCACGCTGCCGGCCAGGTTCGGATCGGTGAGCGAGATCTCGATGCTCGCGTACAGGCTGATCGGCGCCCCGCCCAGGTCGAGCGTCAGCCCCTGATCCCGGTACGCCTCCGTGAGGCGCACGAGCGCCTCCTCCGGCGGGACATAGTCCACCTCATTCACGCCGGGCAGCGCCTTGATATCGGCGACGAGGGCATCGACCTCCCCCTGAGGCAGGTCATCGACCAGCCGCGCAGTCACGCCGACCTTGCTTTCGATGAATCGCAGTCCGCTGTCGAGCCCTCCCAGCACGATGAACAGGGCGGAGAGCAGGACCAGCATGAGGACGACGGTCGCCGTCGCGGCCAGGCTCATCATCGCGTTCCGCCAGAAACCCTGCCAGGCGCGGACCACCGAGAACGCGACGAACCTGATCAGTCGCATCGGTCTAGTACTCGCGCTCGTACGCGGCGCCGGACTCGTCGCGCACCAGGGTTCCGTGCTCCAGCGCCACCACACGCCGGCGCATCGCATTCACGATCTCCTGATTGTGGGTCGCCATCAGCACGGTGGTGCCCATGGTGTTGATCTGGATCAGCAGCTGGATCAGGTCCCAGGAGGTGACCGGGTCGAGGTTTCCCGTCGGCTCGTCCGCGATCAGCATGGCCGGGTCGTGCACCAGGGCGCGCGCGATCGCGGTCCGCTGCTGCTCGCCGCCGGAGAGCTGGGCGGGCAGGTGTTCGTCGTGCTCGTGCAGGCCGACCAGGTTGAGCAGCCGCGGCACGCGCTGCCGGATCTCCGCGTTGGTGGCGCCGGTCACCTCCAGCGCGAAGGCGACGTTCTCGAACACGGTCTTGGCCGGCAGCAGCCGGAAGTCCTGGAAGACGATCCCGATCCGACGCCGCAATGCCGGCACCTGGCTACGACGCATGACCGTCAGGTCGCGACCGGCCACCACCACCCTCCCGGCGGTCGGCAGCTGTTCGCGGATCACCAGGCGGATGAAGGTGCTCTTGCCGGCGCCGGAGGGACCGACCAGGAAGACGAAGTCACCGGCCGGGATGCTCACGTTGACGTCGACCAGCGCGACCTTGCCGTTGGGGTAGGTCATCCCCACGTCGACCATGCTGATCACCGGCTCGCTGGGAGCCGGTCGGGCCACGAACGGTCGCTGGAGCGTGTCGGTCACGCGGCACCCTCGCTACCGATCCGCCACCGAAGGTAGCCTTCGATGAAGGCGTCGAGGTCCCCGTCCAGCACGGAGCCCGGGTTCGACGTCTCGACCCCGGTGCGCAGGTCCTTGACCATCGTGTACGGCTGCAGGACATAGCTCCGGATCTGGTTCCCCCAGCCAGCCTCGACGTGCTGCCCGCGCAGGCGGGCCATCTCGACCTCGCGCTCCTCCTCGGCCCGCTCAGCCAGCTTGGCGCGCAGCACGGCCATCGCCCGCTCGCGGTTCTGCGTCTGGCTCCGTTCGTTCTGGCAGGTCACCACGATGCCGGTCGGCAGGTGCGTGATCCGCACCGCCGAGTCGGTCTTGTTGACGTGCTGGCCGCCGGCGCCGCTGGCCCGATAGGTATCGACCCGCAGGTCGCGCTCATCAATCTCGATGGCAGCGTCGGGCGGGACCTCGGGCATCACCTCCACCAGCGCGAAGCTGGTATGGCGCCGGTTCTGCGAGTCGAACGGGCTGATGCGAACGAGCCGGTGCACGCCACGCTCGCTCTTGAGGCGGCCATACGCCCAGCGCCCGTCGATCGCGGCGGTGACGCTCTTGAGGCCTGCCTCCTCGCCCTCGGTCTGGTCCAGGATTTCGGTTCGGTAGCGGTTGCGCTCCGCCCAGCGCAGGTACATGCGCAGGAGCATCTCGGCCCAGTCCTGGCTCTCCGTGCCGCCGGCGCCGGCATAGACCGATACGATCGCCGGCCGCTCGTCGTACGGGTCGGAGAGGAGCAGGCGACCCTCCATTCGCGTCCAGTCGGCGGATAGTGCTGCAAGGTCGCGCTCGAGATCGGCCTGCAGGGTGGCGCCGCCATCGGGCTCGGCGGCCGCCAGCTCTGCCATCTCGGCCAGGGAACCGGCCCGCTCTCCGAGCTCCTGCCAGGCGCCGATCTCCTCGCGCAGCTCATCGGCGCGGCGCAGCACCGCCTGCGCGGCAGCCTGATCGTTCCAGAGGCCGGGATCGGAGGAGCGCGAGGTCAGCTCCGCGAGCTCGAGTTCCTTGGCGGGCAGGTCAAAGGCGCACCGCCGTATCGGCCACGAGGCGCGCGAGCCGAAGCGCCTCGTCCTTAATTGCGTCCAACGGCCGCCACCATGGGGAGCTCCATCTCGGTCAACCGCACGCTCTTGCTTCGGATCTTGGCCGGGTTGACGCACGGACAGTAGCCCTTGCGCGGACACGAGCCGCAGTTGCCGTCGCAGTCGAGGGTCATGGAGTAGCTGCAGCGCATGCAGTCGCGCTCGCAGACGATGAGGTCTTCGTAGGGGAGGGAGGGGTCTCGGAAGCGGGTGACCAGCGGGAGCGAGGTTGCCGGAGGGGTGGAGGTGACGGTCTCGGGACCTCGTCGAGGGGTGGTCAGCTGCTTCAAAGTAGCCCTCCACTGGTGCGGAACGCGAGTTCACCGCGCCTCGCGATCGCGGATCCCTATCGTAGCCGGAAAGTTGCGCCTCGCCAACCCCGAGGTTTGGGCGGCGCCTTCAGGCCCCGTGGCAGCGCTTGAACTTCTTCCCCGATCCGCACCAGCAGGGGTCATTGCGACCGATCTTTGGGCCGCCCTTCCTGGGCTGTGGGCCAGAGCCATTGCCGCTCGAAAGGACCGCGGCGGGCGCTGCGGCGGCCGGCGCTGCCCCGGTGACGTCGGGCCGGCTCTCGATCATCGGGCTCGGCCTGCGCTGCGGCGCCTCGCGGGTGAGCGTCACCCGGAAGATGGTGTGTGTGATGTCGTGGCGGATGGTCGACTTGAGCTCGTCGAACATCTGGTACGCCTCGACCTTGAACTCGTTGAGGGGGTCGCGCTGGCTGTAGGCCCGCAGCCCGATCCCGCGACGCATGTCGTCGATCGCGGTGAGGTGCTCGACCCACAGCGAGTCGATGACGCGCAGGAGCACAAGCCGCTCCAGCACCAGCATCCCCTCGTCGCCGACCTCGGATCGCTTGCGTTGGTACCCTTCCTCTACCAGCTCACCCAAACGGGCCGTGATCTGCTCGGCGTCCACGGAGTCATCGATCGCCGCCAGCTCGCGCGGGTCGAGCGTCGGCACCATTGCCAGCAGGCGCGCCTTGAGGCCGTCGCGGTTCCACTCCGCCGCGAACTCGCCGGCGGTGTGCTCGGTGACGACGGCCCGCACCTCCTCATCCAGCATGGCCAGCACCGTCGGGGCGAGATCGTCGGAGCGCAGGATCCGCTCCCGCTCGTGATAGATCGTCTCGCGCTGGCGATTGATGACGTCGTCGTATTGCACGACGTGCTTGCGCGTGTCGAAGTTGAAACCCTCCACTCGCGTCTGGGCGCCTTCGATGGTGCGGCTCACCATGCGCGACTCGAGCGCCGTCTCGTCGTTGAAGCCGAGGGTTCGCATGATCGACTGGACGCGGTCGCTGGCGAAGCGCCGCATCAGGTCGTCCTCCAAGGAAAGGTAGAAGCGGGTGCTGCCCGGGTCGCCCTGGCGGCCGGAGCGGCCGCGCAGCTGGTTGTCGATCCGCCGCGCCTCGTGGCGCTCGGTGCCGACGATGTGCAGGCCGCCCGCCTCGACCACCCGCTCGCGATCCTCCGCGCATTGCCGGTCCGCCTCGGCCAGCGCGGCGGCGTACTCGTCGGGAGAAGCCTCGATGACGGTGAGCCCCTTCTTGTGCAGCAGCTCGACAGCCAGCATCTCGGGGTTGCCGCCCAGGATGATGTCGGTGCCGCGCCCCGCCATGTTGGTGGCAATCGTGACGCTGGTGCTGTGGCCGGCCTGCGCCACGATCTCAGCCTCGCGCTCATGGAACTTGGCATTGAGGACGCTGTGCTTGATGCCCCGCCGCTTCAGCATCTCGCCGAGCATCTCGCTCACCTCGACGCTGATGGTCCCGACCAGGACGGGCCGTCCGCGTTCGTGCTCCTCCACGATCTCGTCGACGACCGCCTGCCACTTGCCCTTCTGGCTCGAGAAGACGAGGTCGGCGAAGTCGTCGCGGATCATCGGGCGGTTGGTGGGGACGGCGATCACCTCGAGGCCGTAGATCTTGTGAAACTCCTCGGCCTCGGTCTCGGCCGTGCCGGTCATGCCGGCCAGCTTGTCGTACATGCGGAAGTAGTTCTGGAAGGTGATCGTGGCGAGCGTCCGCGACTCGTTCTGGATCTTGACCCCCTCCTTGGCCTCGACCGCCTGGTGCAGCCCCTCGCTCCAGCGCCGACCCGGCATCAGGCGGCCGGTGAACTCGTCGACGATCACCACCTCGCCGTCCTTGACCACGTACTCCTTGTCCCGCTTGTAGAGCGCCTCCGCCTTGAGTGCCTGCTCCAGGTGGCGCGCCATCGAGAAGTCGTTGTCGAAGAGGTTGTCGACCCCCAGCCAGCGCTCCATCTTGTCGGTCCCGGCCTCGGTGATCGCCACCTGTCGGAACTTCTCGTCGACGATGTAGTCCTCGACGGCCTTCAGTCGCGGAACCAGCCGCGCGAACTGGACGTACTTGTCGGCCGACTCCTCGGCCGCTCCGGAGATGATCAACGGGGTGCGGGCCTCGTCGATCAGGATGTTGTCGACCTCGTCCACGATCGCGAAGAAATGGCCGCGTTGCACGCGCGCCCCGAGGTCGATCACCAGGTTGTCGCGCAGATAGTCGAAGCCGAACTCGTTATTGGTGCCGTAGGTCACGTCGGCCGCGTAAGCCTCCGCGCGGGGCACCGGACGCAGCGAACGCAGGCGCTCATCGGTCTGGTGGAAGTCGGGGTCGACCAGGTAGGCGGCCTCGTGCTGGATCGAGCCGACGCTCATCCCCAGCTGCCAGAAGACCTGCCCGATCCACTGCGCGTCGCGCTTGGCCAGGTAGTCGTTGACGGTCACGACGTGCACGCCCCGGCCGGTGAGGCCGTTCAGGTAGGCCGCTAGCGGGGCGACAAAGGTCTTGCCCTCGCCGGTCTTCATCTCGGAGATGGCGCCGGTGTGCAGGACCATGCCACCGATCAGCTGCACGTCGTAATGGCGCTTGGCAAGCGCTCGCCGCATCGCCTCGCGAACCGCCGCGAAGGCCTCCGGCAGGATCTCCTCGAGGGCAGCGTCGATCTGGCGCCGCTCGCGCTTGTGCTGCTCCTTGCGCTCCTCGCTGAGACGCGTGGGGTCGGCCGCCACCAGCTCGGATTCCGCAGCCTCCTCGGGGGTCAGGGGGCGCTGCTCGATGGGGATCAGCAGGTCACCCAGCGACTCGCGCAGTCGCCCGCGGAACTGCTCGGTCCTGGCGCGCAGCGCGGCATCCGAAAGAGCGGTGTACTCCGGCTCGAGCTCGTTGATGCGGGCCACCGTCGGTTCGAAGCGACGGACCTCGCGTTCGTTCGAGTCCCCCAGCCGGGAGAGGAACTTCAGCATCGGGAGTCCGAGTATAGCCCGATGGCTCGCACGGCCCCGCTGACGTGCCCAGGCCGGAAGGCGCGGACTAGCCCGCTACGGGCAAGACAGCCGGAGGCTCGTCCTCGTCCTCGTGGCCCCCCCAGAAGGTCATCTCCTCGACCAGCTGGACCTCGGACGAGAAGAGCGCACCGACGCTCTCGCCGCGATGGATCCGCTTGATCGCCTCGCCGAAGAGAGGGGCGATCGACAGGACGGTGACCCGATCCCGCGGGGCGTCCGCGGGCAGCGGGATCGTGTCGGTGACGATCACCTCGGTGATCGGGCTCTCTCCGATCTTCTCCAGCGAGCTATTGGAGAAGACCCCGTGCGTTGCGCATGAGTAGATCGCGACGGCCCCCTCGGCAACCAGGGCGGAGACCGCCTCCAGCAGCGAGCCGGCGGTGTCGATCTCGTCGTCGATGATCACCGCGGTCTTGCCGGCGACCTCGCCGATGATGTTCATCAGCTCGGTCTTGTCCTCGTTTCCCACCCGCCGCTTCTCAACGATCGCGAGCGGGGCCTGCAGGATCTCCGCAAAGTTGCGGGCCTTCTTGGCGAAGCCGAGCTCGCTCACCACCACGACGTCGGGCAGGTTCTTCTCGCGGATGTAGCGCGACAGGATGTTCACGGCCGTGAGCTCATCGACCGGGATGCTGAAGAAGCCCTGGATCTGCCCCTGGTGCAGGTCCATGGTCAGGACGCGGTCGGCTCCCGCCACCGTCAGCATGTCGGCGATCAGGCGCGCCGAGATCGGCACCCGCGGCTGATCCTTCTTGTCGGATCGCCCGTAGGCGTAGTACGGCATCACCGCGGTGATCCGACCCGCGCTGGCGCGCTTGAAGGCGTCGATCATGATGAGCAGCTCCATGACCGAGTCGTTCACGGGGCGCGAGGTTGGCTGCACGAGGAAGACATCCTGCTCGCGGACGTTTTCCATCACGCGCACGAAGATGTTGTCGTTGGCGAACTTGAAGACCTCGGCCTTGCCGAGCTCCGTGCGGAGGTAGCGGGTGATCAGGTTCGCCAAGGGCTTGTTGGCGTTGCCGGCGTAGATGCTGAACTCGTCGGCGTACATCGGATCTCCGAGCGGTTGGTCTCCGGGAGCCGATTCTAGTCGCTCGGCGCGGACGGTCAGGCGTCCGTTTCGGCGTCGGCCTCCGCAGTCGGCGGACGGTCGTCGACGAAGACGGCGATCGACACGATCCGATCCCCCTCGCCCGGCTTCATGACCGTCACGCCACGGGACGCGCGACGATAGCGGTTGACGCTGCTCACCTCCGTGCGCAGGATCGTCCCCTCCTCGGTGATCAGCATCAGCTCCTCGTCCTCGCGACCCACCACCCGGACGGCGGCGACCTTCCCCGTCTCCGCGTTCAGCGAGTTGGCGATCACGCCGCCGGTCGCCCGATGCTTCACGGGGAAATCGGCCAGCAGGGTGCGCTTGCCGTAGCCCTGCTCGGTGACGACCAGCAGCTCGGCGGAGGGCAGTACCACCTCCATCCCGATCACCTCGTCGTCGCCCCGCAGGCGGATGCCGGTCACCCCCCGGGTGTCGCGGCCCATCGGGCGGACCTCGGTCTCGTGGAAGCGGGCCGCCTGGCCATTGCGGGTGGCCAGGATCATGTCGTCGTGGCCATCGGTCAGGCCGACCCATCGCAGCTCGTCCCCCTCGACCAGGCTGATCGCGATCAATCCGTTGCTGCGGATCTTGGCGTACTCGGCCAGCGAGGTCTTCTTGATCATCCCCCGGCGGGTGGCCATCGCCATGTAGTGGTCGGGCTCGAATTGCGGGATGGTGATGATGGCGCTGACGTATTCGCCCGAGTCGACCATCACGCCCGGCAGATTGATGATCGGCAGGCCCTTTGCCTGGCGGCTCGCCTCGGGAAGGGTGTGCACCTTGGTGATGAAGACGCGACCGCGGTTGGTGAAGAAGAGGATGTTGTCGTGGGTGTTCGCCACGAGCAGGTGGCGAACGGCGTCCTCCTCGCGGGTGATCATCGCCAGCTTGCCCTTGCCACCGCGTCGCTGAGAGCGGAATGTGCCGATCTGCTGGCGCTTGATGTAGCCCCGCTGCGAGAGCGTCACCACGACGTCCTCGGCCGCCACCAGGTCCTCGGCGGTCAGCTCGCGGTTGGCGTCCGACTGAATCCGCGTCTTGCGGTCGTCTCCGTACTTGCGAACCAGCTCGTCGAGCTCGTCCCTGATCGCGACCAGGATCTTTCGGGGATTGGCTAGCAGGTCTTCGAGCTCGGCGATGAGGCGGATCACGCCCTCGTACTCGTCCTCGATCTTCTTGCGCTCGAGCGCGGCCAGTCGACGGAGCTGCATCTCGAGGATGGCATTGGCCTGTGCCTCGCTGAGCTTGAATCGCTTGACGAGCGCCTCGCGCGCAGCGTCGGCGTCGGCCGAGGCGCGGATCGTCTTGATCACCTCGTCGAGGTGGTCGAGCGCGATCTTGAGCCCCTCGAGGATGTGCGCCCGCTCCTGGGCCCGCGCCAGGTCGAACTGGGTCCGCCGGCGCACGACCTCGCGCCGATAGGTGATGTAGTGCTCCAGCATCCGCTTGAGGCCGAGCGTCTGGGGCTGGCCGTCGACGAGCGCGAGCACGTTGGCGCTGAAGCTGGTCTGCAGAGCGGTGTGCTTGAAGAGCTGCTGCATGACCGTGTGCGGCGAACCGTCGCGCTTGATCTCTACGACGATGCGCATGCCCGTCCTGTCGCTTTCGTCGCGAATGTCGCTAACGTCGGTGATGCGCTTGCCGCTGACCAGCTCGGCCATCTTCTCGATGAGCGTGGTCTTGTTGACCTGGTATGGCAGCTCGGTGATCACGACCGAGATGCGACCGAGCGCGTTCTCCTCGAATGCGACCTGGCCGCGGATCACGACCCGACCGCGCCCGGTTGCATACATGTGACGGATGACGTCGATCCGCTCTCTCTCGCCGGTGAGGGTGTTGCGCTGGTCCTCGAAGCGGAAGATGGTGCCGCCGGTCGGAAAGTCCGGGCCGTGGACGATCTCGCACAGCTCGTCCACGGTCATCTGCGGGTTGTCGATGAGCGCGATGACCGCCTGGCAGACCTCGGTCAGGTTGTGGGGCGGGATGTTGGTCGCCATCCCGACCGCAATCCCGGAGCTGCCGTTGATGAGCAGGTTCGGGAGGCGGGCGGGCAGGACGGTCGGCTCACGCAGACGGCCGTCGAAGTTGTCGACGAAATCGACCGTCTCCTTCTCGATGTCGGCCAGCATCTCGTCGCTGATGGCCGTCAGCCGCGCCTCGGTGTATCGGTACGCGGCCGCCGGGTCGCCGTCGATCGAGCCGAAGTTGCCCTGGCCATCGACGAGCGGGTAGCGCAGGCTGAAGTCCTGGGCGAGGCGTACGAGGGCGTCATACAGTGCCACGTCGCCGTGCGGGTGATACTTTGCCAGCGCCTCGCCGACCACCCCGGCGCACTTGCGATAGGCCGCGGTCGAGCGCAGGCCCATCTCGTGCATCGTGTAGAGGATCCGGCGATGCACCGGCTTCAGACCGTCTCTGACGTCGGGCAGGGCACGGGCCACGATCACGCTCATGGCGTAGTCGATATAGGCCGAGCGCATCTCGTCCTCGATCGAGACGCGCCGCACGGCGTCGATTCGGTCGCTGTCCATGGGGTTGGCTCGCTACCTCGCCATCGGTGTCGCGTTTGTCGCCTTGGCGCGCGGCGTGCTCTCGGCCGCGGTCACGTCGGTCGGCAGTCCGTATCGGGCCTTGAGCTGCGCCTTGACGCTGGGGCTCGCGCCCAGGAACCGACCGTGCGCCTCCGCGATGAGGCGACCTCCCGGGCCGCGGACCTCCCCACGAACCTGGTAGATGCGCCGGCGCCGCTCAGTGACCCAACCGCGGGCGGTGAGCGGTTGACCGGGGTCGGCGGGTGAGCGGAAACGGATCGAGATCTCCGCCGTGACCGCCCAGGAGTCGAAGCTCGACGGCGCCCAGGCCATCACCTCGACGAGGAGCGTTGCCAGCAACCCGCCGTGCACCTTCTCCTCCCAGCCCTCGAAGTTGGCGCCGGGGAGCCAGGTCGTGCTGGCCGTGCCCTCGCCGAGCTCGATCGCCAGGTGCATGCCGATCGGGTTCGCGCCGCCACAGGCGAAGCAGTTGTGATCGGCAAACGCGTAGCGGCGACCGTCGGCCGCCTTGATGAGCCGGCTGGAGCCGATGGTGGCCGCCCCGCCCTTGGTGCTGCTCACCAGCGGTCGTCCTCCTCGTCCCAGAAGCCGTCGGCCCCGAACTCGTCGGTCCGGGAGCGCCGCAGGCAATGGTCGGCGATCGCCAGGGCGAACGCGTGGCTGATCGCGTAGCCGTCGCGCAGGAAGTTGACGGCATCCCGCCGCTCGCCGACGCCGTTTGCCTCGAGCAGCGCGCACCACTCCTCGACCTTGCGACCGGTCTTCCCCTCGACCTGGCGGATATCGGCTACGTGTCTGCTCGGCATCGCTCGTCCCATCGGCTCCGACTAGAAGTCCAGGTTGCGGACCTTGCGGGCCTCGCTGCGAATGAAGTCACGTCGAGGCTCGACCCGCTCGCCCATGAGAGTGCTGAACACGTCGTCCGCGTCCGACGCCTCTCGCACCGATATCTGCAGCAGCGTGCGGGTGTCCGGGTTCATGGTCGTCTCCCACAGCTGCACCGGGTTCATCTCGCCGAGCCCCTTGAAGCGCTGGACGGTGATGTTCTTCGTCTTTCCCTCGCGCGACAGCTCCTTGACCGCCTGGTCGCGCGACTTCTCGTCCTTGGCGTAGCGGGTCACCTTGCCCGTGCTGACCCGATAGAGGGGCGGCTGGCAGAGGTACAGGTAGCCCTGCTCAATCACCTCAGGCATGTGCCGGAAGAAGAAGGTGAGCAGCAGCGTGCTGATGTGCGCGCCGTCGACATCGGCGTCCGAGAGGAGGCAGATGCGGTGATAGCGGAGCTTGGTGATGTCGAATTGGTCGCCGATGCCCGCCCCGAGCGCGATGATCAGCGGCCGGATGTTCTCGCTCGACAGGACCCGGTCGAGGCGGGCCTTTTCGACGTTGAGGAGCTTGCCGCGCAGCGGCAGGACGGCCTGCGTGCGCCGATCTCGCCCCTGCTTCGCGGACCCGCCGGCGGAGTCTCCCTCCACGATGTACAGCTCGCTTCGGGCCGGATCGCGCTCCTGGCAGTCCGCGAGCTTGCCGGGCAGCGCCATGCCGTCGAGCGCTCCCTTGCGAATCACGAGGTCGCGCGCCTTTCGTGCAGCTTCACGGGCACGGGCCGCGGTGACCGACTTTTCGATGATGCGGCGGCCGTCGGCCGGGTTCTCCTCGAGGTGCTGGATGATCCCGTCGGCAACCGCCCCCTGCACCGCTCCCTTCACGTCGGCGTTGCCCAGCTTGGCCTTGGTCTGGCCCTCGAACTGGGGGTCGGTCAGCTTGACGCTGATGACGGCGGTGAGGCCCTCGCGGACGTCGTCGCCGCTCAGGTTGGCATCCTTCTCCGACAGGATCCCCGCCTTGCGCGCCCAGTCGTTCAGCGACGAGGTGAGCGCGGCGCGGAAGCCGGTGACGTGCGTGCCCCCGTCGACCGTATGGATG
>JALYNS010000203.1 GCA_030773035.1 Chloroflexota bacterium | reverse complement strand
ACATTGACCTGGTACACCCCCTCCGGCACGCCCTGGACGACATCGTTGACGCCGATCTGCAGCGTCACAAACTCGGGCTGCAGCGCGTGCAGTTGCGGCAGCTCATCCGCGATCAGGTCGGACGAGGTGTAGCCATTCACGCCCAGGTTGGCAACGAGCTCGAGCGCCGGCACCTGAGCCACCAATTGGCTCGGCCAGCTCTTGTCGGGGTTGACCGAGGTGCCGATGGTGTAGGAGTCACCCAGCGCGACGTAGCGCAACGCACCCTCCTGGACAGATGACGTGGCCGCTGGGCTGCAGCCCGCGAGGCCGATGGCCAGGGCCGCGACGACCGGGGCGGCTCTCACCGCGCGAGCGTGGGGTTGCCCTTGGCGGTGTTCAGCTTGACGGCCTGCTTGACGAGGTCGCGCAGCGCATCGGCCGGGATCTCCTCGACGGTGGTGATCTTGATGTGCCGCATCCGCTCGCCATCGCCCTGCAGCACCTTGTGCGGATCGTCCATCTCGGTGCCGCGCCAGAAGCCGATGTTGACGTGCTTGGGGTAGGCCTTCATCCAGATCATCGGTCCGTTCCATTCCCACACCGGCTGGGCCCACTTGATCCCCACCGCGGAGTGCGGTGCGCCCTCCTTGACCACCTCGCGCAGCCGCTTCATGGCATCCGTGCGCCAGTCGTCGAACGCCACGATGTACTCGTCAACAGTCTTCTGCCCATTCATCGGTCAGTTGGCCCTCATGCGTTTGCGGACAATGTAGCGCTCTCGCCGAGCTAGGCCAGGCGGAAGGCGGGACGCACCTCTCCTGCCGTTTGACCGCGCGGGTCCAGGATGCGTGGCCCGGCGTACTCCGCGAGGCGCTCCAGGTCCGGATCATCCAGGGCGCCGAGCTGGTGAAGCGCGTGGCAGGTGGCCACGTTGCGCGCTCGATTGGTCCCGTCCCCGTCCTCGATCTTGATGGCGACCCCTGCCGCATCGCTTCCGCGACCACGCGAACCGGCGAGGAGCCCGATCCCCTGCACGCCCTCCGCGCCAGCCTTGGCCAACAGGCGCCCCGGAGCGGTGCGCATCAATGCCGTATCCAGTCGTCGCCGCTCGCCGGCCACCAGTTCGGGGTGGGCCATCATCGCGTCGCGGATTCGTTCGAGGGCCACGCGCAGCGCGGCGTCCTTCACACCGCCCGGATCGGCGAGTCGGGCGAATGCGAGCGCCAGGCCGCGAAGGGGGATGGCGAACGAGACGACCCCGCAGCCGTCGGTCGCGGTGACGACGTCGGAGGGGGCGAGGTCGCTCATGGCCGCAACTGTCTCGAGCGCCAGCAGCTGGACTGCGTGATCGGGCTGCCAATACGTCTCGACCGGCCAGCCCGCAGCCTTCGCGTGGAGCGCCATGGCCGCATGCTTGCCGGAACAGTTGTGGCGCAGCGGCGTGAGCGGCTCGCCATCCCGCATCAGGCGCTGGGCAGTCTCGACGTCGAAGGGGGGATGCACCCCACAGGCCAGCACGTCTCGGGTGAGCCCTCCCTCGCGCAGCAGCGCCTGGACGGTGCGCACATGGCGATCCTCGCCGGAATGAGAGGCCGCAAAGATGGCCAGCGCCTCGCTCGGGGACGGGAAGTCGTAGCCATCGAACCGCCCCGAGGCGACGAACGGCGCCAGCTGGAACGGCTTGGCGGCAGATCGAATGAAGACGAGTTCGTCAGGGTCGCCGTACGACGAGAGGAGCTCTCCATCCGGTGCCACGACGGCCACCGAGCCGCGATGCCGCGACTCGACGTGATCGCCGCGAGTGACCTCGACCAGCAGGCGGGCCACGCGGTCGCGTGACCTACCGGATCAGGAGTTGCCGGCGGTGCCGGTGCTTGTGGTGGCTCGCTCCGCGGGAGGAGCCTCGCGATCCTTGCTGAAGATGCTCCCCGCGCCTCCCCCGGGCGCACCGGAGGCACCGCCCTTGGCCGGAGCCGGAGTGGGGCCAGAAGCCCCTGCCGGGGCGGGTGCCGGGGCGGCGGAGGTGCTGCGACCCTCCGGGGTCATCAGCACGGCGC
>JALYNS010000202.1 GCA_030773035.1 Chloroflexota bacterium | reverse complement strand
GTGCTGTGGCTCGCCTTCGCGGGCACTAGCCGCCTGGTCGACCGTCAGAACCGAATGCTCCGCGAGCGTGCCATCCGCGACCCGCTGACCGGCCTGGCGAACCACGGGCACCTGCTCGAGGAGCTCGGCCGCCACCTCTCGCGGCGCGATGCGGCCGGGCGCATCGCCATCATCGACATCGATGCGTTTCGCCTCCTCAATGCCGGGCACGGCCACCGGGCCGGCGATGAGGCGCTGCACCACGTGGCCGACGCACTCTCCGCGGTTGCGGCACCGCACCAGCTGTTCGGCCGCTTCGGCCCGGACGAGTTCCTGATCGCCGACTTCACCGATGGCGGCGCGCGGCTGCTGCCCACCCTCGAAGCGCTGCGAGCCACGCTCGTGGAAGTGGAGATGCGATTCGCCGGGACCGAGGCGCTGCCTCTCAGTGTCTCGATCGGCGTGGCGAGCGCGCCGCTGGACGGGACGCGTCCGCTGGAGCTGATCAGCGTTGCGGAGGCCGCCCTGCGCGACGCGAAGACGGGTGGCGGCGCGGTGACCAAGGTCGCCGACCAGCTGACCATCGGGTCGCTGGCCGCCCAGAACACGATCTTCGGCGTGTTTGAGGGGCTGGTGGCGACCGTGGACGCCAAGGACCACTACACCCGTGCCCACTCGGAGGACGTCACCGAGCATGCTCTCTTCCTGGCGCAGGCGATGGGTCTCGACGAGGAAGACCGACGCCTGCTGCGGCTGGCGGGCCTGCTCCATGACATCGGCAAGGTGGGAGTGCCCGACAGCATCCTGCGCAAGCCGGGGCCCCTGACGGACGAGGAGTTCGAGATCGTCAAGCAGCACGTGGCCCTGGGTGACGCAATCGTGGGCGCTGTGCCCCAGCTCGCCGAGGTGCGATCCAGCGTCCGCCACCATCACGAGCGCTGGGATGGGGCCGGCTACCTCGATGGGCTGGCCGGAGAGGAGATCCCGCCCCTGGCCCGTGTCCTGGCCGTGGCCGACGCGTACAGCGCCATGACCACCACCCGCCCGTACCGCAAGGGGATGGCCTCGAACGTCGCGCTTGCACGCATTGCCCGCGCGGCGGGGAGCCAGCTCGACCCGGGGCCGGCCATGACCTTCGTGCGGGCCATGCGGGCCGAGGCCGCGCGTGTGGCGCGACAGTCCAACTCGCGCGAATCGGCCAGCGGTGCGAAGCCCCGCCGGTTCGGTCTGCGTCCCAGCAGGGGGAGCAAGGCGGCGGCCGACTAGCTGCGCGGTGGGAGCGAGTCGCCTCGCCCAAGGGGAATCGGGTAGGCTCAGTCGGTGACACGCCGAACGCGCGGCCTACCGGCCTACAACGTGCTCGCGGGGCTGGTGCTCCTGCTCGCCGGATGCAGCTCGCCGTCCACCGACCAGTCACGGACCTTCCAGCTGGCTGAGCTCAACGACTCCGGGGTGAGCGGCACAGCGGTCCTCACCGATCTCGGCAACGGCTCGACGCGGGTGGTCGTGGACGTGGATCCGGCGGGACACCTGGAGATGCCGGCGCACGTCCACCACGGAACCTGCGCGGACCTCGTGCCCCAACCGTTCAAGTTTCTTGCGGTCGTGGTCGACGGCAAGTCGGACACGGTGCTGGCCCTCACGCTTGAAGAGCTGCTCGCCGGCGACCTGGCCATCAATGTGCACTCCTCGCTGGTCGACATGGACACCTACACGGCCTGTGTCGACCTGAACTGACCGCGGCCGGCTCCAGCGTCGCCCGAGCAGGCCCGCGGCATCTCCGCAGGGTGACGGTGCGGTCGTCATCCCGACCCCGCGATGGACTCAGTTGACGGCCCAGGACGTCATTTGACCGACGGCCTGGTTGCAGTGACGGTCCGGGGCGGAATCAGATCTACGCGTTGGTTCCAGTGACGGTCACGCCGGAATGCACGTCACAGGCCCGATGACGGTCCCGGGCGCGGCCTTTCTCGCTCAAGACCAGTCGCGGCACTCACAAGGTCACCATTCCATCGGCTCCGGGGTCGCGCCCATCGTGGAGTGCGCGCATGACCTCGGCCGTGCCGAGCGGGAAGGCAGTTCGTAGCATCGGCAGGAACTCGCGGATCAGCATGCGATTGCGCTTTGATCCGCGGATGACGAGAAGTACCCGCGTGATGCCGCTGTCGCGCCGCTTCAATTGGATCGCGCGCTCAAGCGCTTGGAGATCCCCGAGCCGCGTCTCAGCCTCGACACCAATGGCCACAGGCCCCTCCAGCAGCAAGTCCCACGCGCGTCGGTCGCCATCGATCGGAATCGGTGCCTCGTGAGTTCGGCGCCAGGCAGGTGAAATTCTCTCGACCAGGTCCGTCAGCAGACGCAGGTGGGCCGCGTCACGAACCGGGGGACCGAATGGGTAGAGCTTCACGGACAGATCCTGACCGAGCGAGGCGCTCACGATCGAGGCTCGCAGCAGACTCACCCGTGCCGTGCGGCCCCGTTCAAGGTCTGCGTAGGTGGTGCGAGCGATGCCGGATGCCCGCGCAATCGTTGCCTGCGTCAGGCCGGCAGCGAGCCGGAGCTCACGCCAGCTGCCGATCAGCTCGGCGTGTGCACGCGACCCGCGCCACCGACCGCGCGTGCGCGGATCATCTCGCGAACCCATTGCCCTAGGATGCCGAGACTGGCTTACCGCGCGCTTTGCTGCCAATTACCCCGCTTCCTGCGACGGCGTGGCCGTCATTAGAACCACGGGCTGGTCTCGCATGACGGCCCGCCACACCAGCGGGCCTACACCGTGGTTGGCAGGACCGATGGCACCGGAATCCCGTCCGGGGCTTGGCTCCAGCGACGGCCGAGCCGTCATCGGCCGGCGACCCTAGAATCAAGCGACCGATGCCCACCAAGCCCAAGCCCAAACCTCTGGCCGCGCCCGTCACGCCCTCGTCCGAAACGAAGCCCGGAACGAAGCCCGGAGCGCAACTGACCCCCGACGAGATCCTGGCGCGGCTGAACCCGCCCCAGGCCGAGGCCGTCTCGCACATGAGCGGCCCGCTCCTGATCCTGGCCGGGGCGGGGTCCGGCAAGACGCGGGTGCTGGCGCATCGGGTCGCGCACCTGGTGGCGACCGGCACGAAGCCGTGGCAGATCGTGGCGGTCACCTTCACCAACAAGGCGGCCAATGAGATGCGCGAGCGGATCGCGGGGCTGATCGGCGAGGAGCAGGCGCGCGAGGCGACGATCGGCACCTTCCACGCCATCTGCGCCCGGATCCTGCGCCGCGACGGCGAAGCCATCGGTCTCACGCGAAGCTTCACGATCTACGACCGAGCCGACCAGGTGGCGCTGGTCAAGGG
>JALYNS010000201.1 GCA_030773035.1 Chloroflexota bacterium | reverse complement strand
GCAGGCGCCGCAGCGACAGGTGCCGCAGCTGCGGGCGCTGTAGCGGGCGCGGCCGCTGCCGTCTCCGTCTCAGTCGCCCCGGACTCGATCTCGGCGAGCGGCGTGCCGACCTTCACCGTCTCCCCGTCCCCGACCAGGATCTTGGTCACCGTCCCGGCCACCTCGGCGGGGACCTCGGCATTGACCTTATCGGTCACCACCTCGAAGAGCGGGTCGTATTGCTCGACCGTATCGCCCACTTTGACCAGCCAGCGCTCGATCGTCCCCTCGGTGACCGATTCGCCGAGCTGCGGCATCTTGATGGTGGTTGCCATGCGCGTCAGGGTAGCCGATCAGTACGCGGCCAGCGCACGGGCGGCATCGACGATCTTGGCCGGATTGAGCATGAACCAGTCCTCGAGGTGGTGGTGGAAGGGCACGCCCGGGACCTCTGGCCCGGCGAGCCGGGTGACCGGCGCGTCGAGGCTCTCGAAGCCCTCCTCGGCGATGGTCGCCGCCACCTCGGCCCCGAAGCCTCCGAACCGATTCGCCTCGTGAACCACGAGCGCCCGCCCGGTCCTGGCCACCGACCCCAGCACCGCCGCGGTGTCGAGCGGGCGCAGGGTGCGCAGGTCGACAACCTCGGCCTCGATCCCGTCCTCCGTGCTGAGCGTCTCGGCCGCCTCGAGCGCGCAGAAGCGCATGTAGCCGTAGCAGAAGATCGAGAGGTGCTTGCCGGGGCGGGCCACCTCGGCCACACCGATCGGCACGACATGGTCGCCATCGGGCACTTCGGCCTTGAAGAGTCGGTAGGTCTTCTTGTGCTCGAAGAAGAGGACCGGGTCGGGGTCGCGCACCGCCGCCTTGAGCAGGCCCTTAGCATCGGCCGGGGTGCCTGGCGCGACGACCTTGAGGCCGACCGTCGAGGTGAAGTAGGCCTCGTTGCTCTGCGAGTGGTAGAGGGCGCCGTGCACGCCGCCGCCATACGGCATCCGGATCACCATCGGCAATCCAAAGGCATTGTTGGACCGATAGCGCATCCGGCTGATCTCCGACACGATCTGGTTAAAGGCCGGATACGAGAAGTCGGCGAACTGCATCTCGGCGATGGGCCGCAGCCCGTAGATTGCGGCCCCGGCGGCCGCGCCCGCGATCATCGCCTCGGTCAGCGGCGTGTCGAGCACGCGCTTGCCGCCGTACTTGGCCCACAGCCCCTCAGTGGCGCCGAAGACGCCACCCTTCTTGCCGACGTCCTCGCCCAGCACCATCACGTTCGGGTCGCGCTCCAGCTCCTCGTCCATGGCGGTGCGGATCGCCTCGAGGATGCTCAGCTCGGCCATCAGTCGGCCTCCTCGGCGTAGACCCAGCGCTCCGCCGTGGCGGGATCGGGGTCGGGGCGCGCCTCGGCACGTGCGGAGGCCTCGTTGACCTCGGCCTTGACCTCGGCGCGGACGGCGGTGTCGCTGGCCTCGGTCAGCAGGCCGGCGGCCCGCAGCCGGTTGCCGAAGAGCGTGATCGGGTCGTGCTCCCTGAGCGTCTCGACCTCGGCGGGATCGCGGTAGCGGCGCTGGTCGTCGTCGGACGAGTGGCTGGTGAGACGCACTACCACGGCCTCGATCAGGGTCGGCCCCTCGCCGCGCCGGGCCCGCTCATGGGCACCCTTGGCGGCCGCGTAGCAGGCCAGCGGGTCGCCGCCGTCGACCGTCACGCCCGGGAAGCCGTAGCCCTGTGCCCGGGCCGCCACCGACTGCCCTCCGACCTGCTGCGCCAGCGGCACGCTGATGGCGTAGCCGTTGTTCTCGCACACGAAGATGACCGGCAGGCTGTGCACCCCGGCGAAGTTCATGGCCTCGTGGATCTCGCCCTGGTTGGAGGTCCCCTCGCCGAACGAGGTGATCGCCACCACGTCGTCGCCGCGGACCCAGGCGCCCATCGCGATCCCGACCGCGTGCAGCACCTGGGTGCCGACCGGCGAGGAGAGCGAGACGATGTTGTAGCGCTTGGCGCCGTAGTGGCCCGGCATCTGGCGGCCGCCGGAGCTGACATCGTCGCCCTTGGCCAGGTGGGCGGTGACGATGTCCTCGGGGCTCATGCCGAAGGTAAGCGCGGAGGCGATGGACCGATAGAAGGGCGCCATCCAGTCCTGGTTGCGACGCATCGGCCAGGTGGTCGCGACCTGCGCCGCCTCGTGGCCCTGCCCGCTGATGACGAAGGCGATCTTGCCGGCGCGCTGCATCAGCCACATCCGCTCGTCCACCGCCCTGGCCAGCAGCATCTGGCGGTACATGGCCAGCACGTCTTCGTCGCTGAGGCCAAGCTCGATGTGCCCCAGCGCCGCCGCCTGCTTCGTATCGGTCATGGCCGCTCCACGTTAGACGTGGATCGCCGCGCCGTCGACCGCAAGCGCCGCCTCGACCAGCACCTCGGTCAGGGTGGGGTGGGCGTGCACCGACATGGCGATCTCGGCGGCGGTCCCCTCCACCAGCAGCGCCAGCGTCGGCTCGGCCAGCAGGTCGCCGGCGTGCGCGCCGATCAGGTGCGCCCCCAGCAGCAGGCCGCTCTCCGCATCGGCGACCAGCTTGGCGAAGCCGTCGACCTCGCCCACGATGGTGGCCTTGCCGAGCGCGCGGAACGGGAAGGAGCCGACCTTGACCGTGTGACCGGCCTCGGTCGCCTGGGCCTCGGTCATGCCGACCGAGGCGATCTCCGGCCGGCAGAAGGTGACGCGCGGCATGAGCTCCATGCGCACCGGGTCGGGGTTATGGCCCGCGATCGTCTCGACCGCGACGACGGCCTCGTGGCTCGCGACGTGCGCCAGCGCATAGCCCGGCACGATGTCGCCGATGGCGTACAGGTGTGGGACGCCGGTCTGCATGAACCCGTTCACCTTGACGAAGCCGCGGTCGAGCTCGACGCCGGGAATGTCCTCGAGGCCGATGCCGTCGGTGACCGGCCGCCGTCCGACAGCCACCAGGATGAGGTCGGTCTCCATCTCGATGCGCGACCCGCCGTCGCGCCCCTCGATCGCGAAGTGGACCCCGCTGTCGGTGCGCTCGATGGTTGCCGGATTGATGGTCGACCCCGCGTAGATCTTCATGC
>JALYNS010000200.1 GCA_030773035.1 Chloroflexota bacterium | reverse complement strand
GTCCAGGTCATCGCCAACGTGGCGCTCAACGAGCGGGTCAAGCTGATCGGCGACCTCGTCCAGGTCTGGCACGTCCAGAATCGTGGCGCCGCCTTCAGCCTCTTCCAGGGCGGGTCGATCGTGTTCCTGGTCGTCTCGGTCCTGTCGTTGGGGATGGTCGCCTACTTCCACCGCAGCCTGCGCGATCGCGGCTGGTGGGTGCACCTGGTGCTCGGGGTGATCCTGGGTGGCACCCTCGGCAACTTCGTCGACCGGCTCCGCCAGGGGTACGTCACCGACTGGCTCTCGATCGGCATCGGGGACCTGCGCTGGCCGACTTTCAACGTCGCGGACTCGTCGATCGTGGTCGGCATCGGGATCCTGGTGCTCTACCTGCTGCTGACCAACCCGGAGCGCAGTGAGGCTCCCGCATGACCGACGCCGCGATCCTCGGCGACCGGGTGGTGAGCGGCGAGGCGAACGGCGGGCGCCTCGACCTCGCGGTCAGCGCCGTGGCGGGGATCAGCCGCGCGCATGCCCAGCGGCTCATCTCCGACGGGCGAGCCACCGTCGACGGGCGGCGCGGACGCGCATCGGACCGGCTGCGTGGAGGTGAGCTGATCCGGGTCGAGCTGTCGGCCCCGGCCGACCCGAGCCTGCGGGGGGAGGCGATCCCGCTGCGGATCGCCTACGAGGACGCGGCGATGCTGATCGTCGACAAGCCGGCCGGCCTGGTCGTGCATCCCAGCCATGGACATGCCAGCGGAACGCTGGTCAACGCCCTGGTCGGGCGGGCAGAGGGGCTCGGGGAGCAGCTCGGCTCGATCGCCGGGGTGGGGCGGCCCGGGATCGTGCATCGGCTCGACAAGCAGACCTCGGGGCTGATCGTGGTCGCCAAGACCGATGCCGCCCAGGCCAGCCTGATGCAGCAGTTCGGGGCGCGCAGCGTCGAGAAGGAATATTTGGCACTGGTCCGGGGCGAGACCCCGGCGCCCAGGGGCCGGATCGAGGCGCCGGTCGGACGCGACCCGCGGGACCGGCAACGGATGGCGGTGGTTGCCGGCGGCCGCGCGGCGGTGACCGAGTACGAGTCGCTCGGCAGCGGCGCCGGCTGCTCGCTGGTGGCGCTCCATCCGCTCACCGGCAGGACCCACCAGCTGCGCGCGCACCTCGCGTACCTGGGGCTGCCGATCGCCGGCGACATGCGCTACGGCGGCGGGATCGGCCCGGGCGGGCTGGAGCGGCAGTTCCTGCATGCGGCCCGCATCACGCTTGATCGTCCGCTGGATGGTCGGCGCCTGACCGCCTGGAGCGAGCTTCCCGACGACCTGGCCGCCTCGCTGGCAGCGAGCGGGATCGTGACC
This sequence comes from Chloroflexota bacterium, assembly GCA_030773035.1. Classification (GTDB taxonomy): domain Bacteria; phylum Chloroflexota; class Limnocylindria; order QHBO01; family QHBO01; genus CF-167. The sequence goes on along the minus strand of JALYNS010000200.1, from coordinate 1,247 downwards.
GACCGGCTGCCCGCCGGCGTGGGCGCGGCCCTGCTGGAGGCGCCTCGTTGAGCGGCAATCGGCCCGCCGAGCGGCTGGCCAAGCGGCTGGCCTTCCCGAACCCGATGCTGGTGGTCGTCTCCGGGCCTTCGGGGGTCGGCAAGAGCACGATCGTGGCCGAGCTGGCGAGGCGCCACCCACAGGTCGTCCCGATCGTGACCGCCACCACCCGCGCACGGCGCGAGGGCGAGTTGGAGAAGGTCCACTACCACTTCCTGAGCGACGAGGAGTTCCAGCAGCTGCGCGATCGCAACGGCCTGCTCGAGCAGGCGATCGTCCACGACCACTGGTACGGGACCCCGATCGACCAGGTGCGGGGCATCCTCGCCGCCGGTCGCGATGCGATTCTGACGATTGATCCGCAGGGGGCCCGTTCGGTCCGCTCGCTCGTGCCGGACGCGCTGCTGATCTTCATCATGCCGCCCTCGATCGAGGACCTCGAGCGGCGCCTCGCCCGACGCGGGTCGGAGGACGGACCCGAGCGTGCCCTGCGGCGGCGCAACGCCGAGGCCGAGATGGCGGCTGCGGGCGACTACGACTACGCCATCGTCAACCAGACCGATCACCCCGACGCCGCCGTTGAGCAGATCTGGGAGATCGTCCAGGCCGAGGCACGGCGCGACCCACCGCGACGCGTCCAGGTCTGACACCCGTGGCCGAGCTGGCCGCCGGGAAGACGGTCCGCGTCGCTGTCGAGGCGCTCGCCGACCGGCCGGAGCGGGCGTTCACCTACCTCCTGCCCGCGGAGCTCGGCGATCCGGCTCCCGGCTCGCTGCTGCTGGTGCCCTACGGGCGCCGCCTGGCGCTCGGCTACCTGCTGCCTGACACGTCGGAGGCGGAGCCGAGGATCGAGCTGCGCCTGGTCGAGGCGGTCGTCTCCGATCCGATGCTGACGCCGGACCTGCTGGCCCTGGCCGAGGAGATCGCCGCCTACTACCGATCGCCGATCGGCACGACCATCGCCGCCATGCTGCCACCCGGGCTGGAGTCGCGCCTCGATCGGCGCTGGACGGCGCCCGACCCCGCCGCCCTGCCGGCCGGCCTGCGGAATGCCTTCGAGAGCGTCGACGAGATCGCGGATTCCGCCCTGCGCCGAGCGCTCGGGCCGCGCTGGAGCGCCTCCGCCGAGCGCCTGCGTCGCGCCGGTGCGCTGGCGGCCCGCTGGTCGCTGGGGCCGCCCGAGCTGTCGGCTCGACGCGTGCGCGTGC
>JALYNS010000199.1 GCA_030773035.1 Chloroflexota bacterium | reverse complement strand
AACGTGAACAGTCCGAAGATCGCGGCGTAGCGCGGCACGCGTGCGTTGAGGCCACCCATGTGCGCGATGAGCCGGTCGTGGGTTTGCTCGTAGATGATGCCGACGAGGAGGAAGAGGGCGCCCGTCGTCACCCCGTGGCTGACCATCTGGAACACCGCGCCCTGGAGGCCCTGCTCGTTGAAGACGAACGCGCCGAGCATCACGAACCCCATGTGGCTCACGCTCGAATAGGCGATCAGCTTCTTGAGGTCCGGCTGCACCATGCTGACCATGGCGCCGTAGAGGACGGCCACCACCGCGAGGCCGATCACGATCGGGGCGAACTCCTTGGAGGCGTCGGGCAGCAGCGGCAGCGAGTAGCGCAGGAAGCCGTAGCCGCCCAGCTTGAGCAGCACCCCGGCGAGGATGATGCTACCCGCCGTCGGGGCCTCGACGTGCGCATCGGGGAGCCAGGTATGGAACGGCCACATCGGTACCTTGATGGCGAAGGCCAGGAAGAAGGCCACGAAGGCGAGCGCCTGGAGGCCGTCGGTGTAGCCGAAGCCGCGGAGCGTCTCGTAGCTGAAGGTGAAGGGGTTGCCGGCCGCGGCGTGGGCGATCGCCACGGCCAGGATGGCGACCAGCATCAGCAGCGAGCCGACGAGGGTGTAGATCACGAACTTCACGGTGGCGTAGATCCGCCGCGGACCGCCCCAGATCCCGATGATCAGGTACATCGGGATCAGGCTCAGCTCCCAGAAGACGTAGAAGAGTAAGAGGTCGAGGCTGACGAAGACGCCGAGCATGCCGACCATCAGCAGCAGCATGGTGGCGTAGTACTCCTTGACCCGGGTCTGGATCGGGTCCCAGGAGTAGAAGATGCTCACCACGCTGAGCACGGTGGTGAGGAGCACCAGCACGACCGACAGCCCGTCGACGCCGAGCGTGTAGCGCATCCCGAAGGCCGCGATCCAGGAGAGGTCCTCGCGGTACTGGAACTCGGCGCCCGACGACTGGTAGCCGAGCAGAGCAAGGCTGAAGCCGAGGCTGGCGAGCGACGCCAGCAGCGCGATCCACCGGATGAGACGGGCGTTGTCGCGCGGGACGAAGAAGATCACCAGCACCCCGATCAGCGGGCTGAAGACGACCAGGCTCAGGACCGGCAGGTCGCTCATGCCCGGAGGACCAGGTAGGCGACCAGCACCACCACCAGCCCGGCGGCCATCCCCATGCCGTAGTTCTGGACGCGGCCGGTCTGCGAGCGGCGCAGCAGGCCGCCGAGGCGTCCGGCGACCCAACCGGCGCCGTTCACGGCACCGTCGATGACCTTGGCGTCGAACCACCACAGCAGGTTTCCGAGCAGGACCCCGCCACGCGCCCAGATGAGGCCGTACAGGTCATCCACGTAGTACTTGTTCAGGCTGGCGGCGTACATCCCCGGGCCGAGCCCGAACGGGAAGCGTGCCACGAAGCGGGCCGGCGCCTCCGGGTCCTGCACGTACCAGCGGTAGGCGAGCCAGATGCCGGCCGTGCCCGCCGCGGCCCCGAGCAGGAGCAGCAGGCCACCGATGCCGAAGGGGCTGAAGCCGTGGTGCCCGCCGGCCAGGATCGAGCCGGGCAGGATCCCCGCTCCGGCCTCCTCGACGCCGTGGAAGACCTCCTCCAGCCAGCCGTGGATCAGGCCGCCCTCCGGGGGCAGCCCCAGCAGCAGGCCGACCAGGACCGTCGGGACGGCCAGGATGATGAGTGGCACGACCATGGTCGGCGCCGACTCGTGCACGTGCGCCCACGCGTCGCGTGGGCCGCGCCAGGTGCCATGGAAGGTCAGGTAGACCATCCGGAAGGTGTAGAAGGCGGTCATGAAGGCCACGACCAGGCCCACCGCCCAGAACAGGTAGTAACCGCGTCCGAAGGCCTCGCCCAGGATCTCGTCCTTGCTGAAGAAGCCGGCAAAGATCGGGATCCCGGCCAGCGCCAGCGAGCCGACGACCATGGTCCCATACGTCCACTTCATCCGCTCCCGCAGGCCGCCCATGAAGCGCATGTCCTGCTCGCCCGACACGCCGTGGATGACCGAGCCGGAGCCCATGAAGAGGAGCCCCTTGAAGAAGCCGTGGCTGACCAGGTGGAAGATGGCCGCCACCCACGCCCCGATCCCCAGCGCGAAGAACATGTAGGCCAGCTGGCTCACGGTCGAATAGGCGAGCACCTTTTTGATGTCGTTCTGGGTGAGCGCGATGGCGGCGGCGAAGATGGCGGTGAAGATGCCGATGCTGGCCACCACCCACATGGCGGCGGGGCTCTCGGCGAAGATCGGGTTGGAACGAGCGACCAGGTAGACGCCGGCGTTGACCATGGTGGCGGCGTGGATCAGGGCGCTGACCGGGGTGGGGCCTTCCATGGCGTCAGGCAGCCAGACGTGAAGCGGGAACTGGGCGCTCTTTCCGACCGCGCCGGCGAAGAGGAGCAGCGCGATCACCGTCACCGCCGTGGGGTCGAGCGTGCCGATCGTCGCGAAGACTTCCTCGAAGTCCAGGGTCCCCAGCAGGGTCCAGATCATCATGATCCCCAGCCCGAAGCCGAAGTCCCCGACCCGGTTGACGATGAACGCCTTCTTGGCAGCGCCCGCAGCCGAGGGCTTCTTGTACCAGAAGCCGATGAGCAGGTAGCTGCACAGGCCGACCGCCTCCCAGCCGACGTAGAGCATCAGGAAGTTGTCGCCCAGGATCAGCAGCAGCATGCTGAACATGAACAGGTTCAGGTAGGCGAAGAACCGCCACAGGCCCCGATCGCCGTTCATGTAGCCGATGCTGTAGATGTGGACCAGCAGCCCGACCGTGCTGACCACGAGCAGCAGCATCGCCGTCAGGCCGTCGACCAGGAACGCGATCTCGATGCGGAAGTCGCCCGACCCGATCCACTCGTAGAGCGAGACGTGGTACGTCTGGCCGCCGAAGATCACGTTGGCGAACACGACCATGGAGAACGCCCATGCGATGGCGACCAGGGCGGTCGGCACCCACCACGACCGATAGCGCGGCTGCGGCCCACCCTCGACCACGTGACCCACCTGCCCCAGGCCGTCATTCATGTCGTCGGGGATCACGCCATCGGCGCCGTTGCTGTTGGCAAGGTCGTCGGCGTGCCCGGCGTGCGGCGAAGTGGCCTGCTGCTCCTCCTCCGAGGGGATCGGGCGGAAGGCCGACTCGTCGACCTCGGCGTGCGCGTCGTGGGCTTCCCCGCCGTGCCCCGAGTGCCCCGCATGGTCATCGGCGTGACCTGCGCCGTGTGCGTCGTGACCGTGCGCCGGCATGCGGTCGATGCGCGGCCCGACCAGGACGGCAAACAGGAAGCCGGCCAGCGGCAGCGCCGGGATGAGCGCGATCAGCGTCTCAACGGTCATCGGCTCATTCCTTGAGGTCCGAGTACTCGTCGACCTCGGGGGTCTGGCGGGTGCGGATGATGGCGATCACCAGCGCCAGCCCCACCGTCGCCTCGGCAGCGGCCACGGCCATCACCAGCAGCGAGAAGATCGCGCCGGCGTCGTCATGCGCGTAGTAGTCGTAGGCGTTGAAGGCGACCAGCGACAGGTTCACCGCGTTGAGCATCAGCTCGATGCTGATCAGCATCAGGATCGCGTTGCGGCGCGCCAGGAAGCCGAACATCCCGATCCCGAACAGGATCGCGGAGACGAACAGGTAGGCCTCCAGGCCCATCAGTTGGCCCGCTCGTCGTCTTCAGGACGCCGCGCAAGATAGATGGCGCCGATGATCGCTGCCAGCAGCAGCAGGCTCAGGATCTCGAAGGGGAGGGCGTAGTCGGTGAAGAGCGCCTTCGACAGCGAGTCGACGGCGATGGCGATGATCACCGTCGCGTTGCCCCAATCGGTCGCCGTCACGGCCCAGCCGACGAGCCCCACCACCACCAGTGCCGCGAGCGCCGCGAGCCCAGCCTGCCGATGGAACGGGGAGGGCAGGTTCGCGTCGCCGGCCTGGGTGAGCATGATGGCGAACAGGATCAGGACGCTGATGGCGCCCAGGTAGATGAGCACCTGCGCCGCAGCCACGATCGGCGCTCCGAGCAGCGCGTACATCCCCGCCAGCGAGCCGAAGCAGACCATCATCGCGATCGCGCTGTGGATGATGTTGCGCAGCGTGACCACCAGCAGTCCGCCGCCGATGACGCCGACGGCGAGCAGGACGAAGAGGACGCCGGAGAGGTCCAGGGCTGCGGCTCCTGTCGAGTGTTCGGGCGCTCAAACGGCCTCGCCGATCCGCTGATCCGATCTGCCTCGAGGCCGCGTCCGATTCTAGCGCAGCGACGCGTCCAGAACGCCCTGCGCGAGGCCGATCCCGTCGAACCCAGGAGCGCGGTCGCCACCCCAATCGTGTGCGGCGACCTGCGGACCGATCGTGGCGACGAGCCGGTCTGCAACGTGCCGATGGCCCTCCACCGTGAGATGGGTGCCGTCGGGGAGGCTGAACGAGCGATCCCAACCGTCGAGGACGTCGACGAACGCGAAACCGTGCACCTCGGAGGCACGTCGCAGCGCCCGGTTCAACGTCCTGCACACGAGTTGGTCGGCAGGGCCTCGGAGGACGCCGGTGGGTCCCATCACCACGGGGACGACGGCCACGCGTGCCGCGGCTTCGGTGGCGGCGACCGCCTCGCCCACCTGCCCGGCGCTGACCCGCCGGTGACGGCCCAGCAGGATGCCGAGCGCCAGGTTGCCCTGGTGTATCCAGCCCGGATGCAGGCTGTCTTCATCTCCGAGCCCGCGTCGCGGTCCGCCCGCCGCGTGAGCGTGCGTCGACGTTCCCGTGCGGGCCCTGCGCCGATAGAGGGCCGACAACAGCACGGTCGGCCCACTCCGCACGTGCACGAG
>JALYNS010000198.1 GCA_030773035.1 Chloroflexota bacterium | reverse complement strand
GTCGACGGCGTCGACCTCGAGATCGGGCGCGGCGAGTTCTTCACGATGCTCGGGCCGTCCGGCTCCGGCAAGACCACCACGCTCCGCCTGATCGCCGGCTTCGAGCTCCCCACCGAGGGCCGCGTCTGGCTGCACGGGGTCGATGTCACGAACCGGCCGCCGTTCGAGCGCGACGTCAACACCGTCTTCCAGGACTACGCGCTGTTCCCGCACATGACCGTGGGCGACAACGTGGCCTACGGGCTGACCGTGCGCAAGGTCTCGAAGCCCGAGCGCGAGCGACGCGTGGGCGAGGCGATGACGATGGTCCGCCTCGACGGCTACGAGCGCCGCAAGCCTGCCCAGCTCTCGGGCGGGCAGCGGCAGCGCGTCGCGCTCGCGCGGGCACTCGTGAATCGTCCCCGCGTCCTCTTGCTCGATGAGCCCCTCGGCGCCCTCGACTTGAAGCTGCGCGAGGAGATGCAGCTCGAGCTCAAGGCGATCCAGCAGGAGGTCGGGATCACGTTCGTCTACGTGACCCACGACCAGGAGGAGGCGCTCACGATGAGCGACCGCCTTGCCGTGTTCAACCGCGGCCGGATCGAGCAGCTCGGCACGCCGGCCGATCTCTACGAGCGCCCCGCCACCGCCTTCGTCGCCGGCTTCGTCGGCACGTCGAACCTGTTGCGCGGCGACGCGGCGAAAGCACTGGTGGGCCAGGAAGGCCTGTTCACCGTACGACCGGAGAAGATCCGGATGGCCGAAACGGGTGCGCCGGTTGCCGACGACGAGGTCGGCGCGGATGGCACCATTCGCAACGTCGTGTATCTCGGACCGGATACGCGCTACATCGTGGCGCTCGACGCCGGCTCGGACCTGGTAGTCACGCAGCAGAACCTGCACACATCATCCATGGAGGCGTTGGCCGCGCAGGGACAACCCGTGCGGCTGGTGTGGAAGCGACAGCACGTGCTTCGGGTCCAGGAGTGACGCAGAGCGCGGGCTGAAGAGGAGGAGCGAATGTTCCAGCGGAAACTTGGCGGAGCGATCGCGGTAGCCGCGCTCGTCGCCGCCTGTACGGGCGCCAAGCCGACGACGGCACCCGCCACGGCGGGGCCTGCAACGGCGGCGCCGGTCACTGGGGCGCCGGTCACGGCGGCGCCTCCGACCGAGGCGCCGGTGCCCACCATTGGCGCCGGCGAAGGCGAGCTGAACATCGTGATCTGGGACGGCTACGCGGAGCGCGGCGGGGTCGATCCGACCTACGACTGGGTGACACCCTTCGAGACCGCGACCGGCTGCAAAGTCAACAGCATCAGCATGATCGACTCGACCACCGGCGTCGGGCTGATCGAAGGCGGCGAGTACGACGGCATCTCGGCGTCGGGCGACGCAACGACTCGGCTCATCCAGGGCGGCCTCGTCGCGCCGATCGATACGCGGATGCTGCCGAACTACGCCAACGTCTTCCCGGGCCTCAAGGACCTGCCGCACAACACGGTGGACGGCGTGAACTACGGCGTCCCGCACGGCCGCGGCCCCAACCTGCTCGGCTACAACACGGAAGTGGTGACCACGGCGCCGACCTCGTGGGACGGCATCTGGGAAGGCAGCGCTCCGTATCTCGGCAAGATCAGCATCTACGACTCGTCGATCTTCATCGCCGATGCCGCGTTGCACCTGATGAAGACGAAGCCCGAGCTCGGGATCAAGGATCCGTACCAGTTGACCCAGGCGCAGTTCGACGCCGCGATCGCGCTCCTCGTCGTGCTCAACGGAACCTCCGACGAGACCAGGCCCAACTACTGGGGTCTCCCCGCCGACCAGGTCGCGGCATTCACGTCTGGTGATGTGGTCATCGGCACCACCTGGCTTTACCAGGTCAACCTGCTGACCGCGGACAGCCAGCCGGTCGCGGCCATCCTCCCGGACGAGGGGGCCACTGGCTGGTCCGACACATGGATGATGGCGAAGGCCGCCAAGCACCCCAACTGCATGCTCATGTGGATGGACCACATGATGTCGGCTGAGGCGAACGCCCAGGCGACTGTCTGGTTCGGCGAGGCGCCGACGAGCCCGCAGGCTTGCGCGGCCGCCGAGGCGCTCTCCCCTGGCCACTGCGACCAGATGCATGCCACCGACGAGGCGTACTTCAGCAAGGTCCACTACTGGGCGACGCCGCAGACGGACTGCAAGGACGACGATGCGGCGACCACCTGCGTCGACCAGGACGCCTGGACCAACGCCTGGACCACGCTGCGCGGCAGCTGATCCGGGCGAACACACGGGAACGAGAGGGGCTCCTCGAGCGATCGGGGAGCCCCTCCTCGTCCCGACTGACCACGACCGAACGAGCCTGATCATTTGAGCGCTTCGAACCCCCACGCAGCACCCGCC
>JALYNS010000197.1 GCA_030773035.1 Chloroflexota bacterium | reverse complement strand
GGCGAGATGTACATCCGCTACACGATAGCCCGCCCCCGAGCGGACGCTTCAGGCGGGCTGCCGACCTGGCAGGGTGAAGGAGATCGATGTACCCGCGCTGCTCTCGGAGGCTGCCGTGATCACCCCGCCGTGGGCTTCGACCAGGCTCTTGGCGATTGGCAGGCCGAGGCCGCTGCCCGGGGAGTCGGGGGCGCGGAAGAAGCGGTCGAAGATTCGGTCGAGCTGGTCGGATGGGATGCCGCTGCCGGTGTCATGGACGGTGACCCGAGCCTGTCCGTCAGCGACCTGTGCTGACAGCACGACGGCGCCGCCGCGCGGCGTGTGACGGAGGGCATTGGTGAGCAGGTTCGCGACGACCTCGCGGATCCGCGCTGGATCGACCTCGATGGGCTCGAGGCCGTCGGCAGCGGTGACGGTGAGCGTGACGCCCGACTGCTCGGCCTGGCTGCGGTACCCGGCGGCCACCTCGTTGAGCAGGGAGCCGAGGTCGGTCGGATCGCGGTGCAGCACCAGGCTGCCCGCCTCGACCAGCGTCAGCGTGCGCAGGTCGTCGATCAGCCGTTCGAGGATCCGCGTCTCTGCCAGGATCGGCTGGAGGTGCGCCGCATCGGCCGGGTAGACGCCGTCGAGGAGGGCCTCGAGGTTGCCCTGGATGACGCTGAGCGGGGTGCGCAGCTCATGGGACACATCGGCCAGGGCGGAGCGGCGCTGCTGCTCGACCTCTTCCAGCCTGGCGCTCATGGCGTTGAAGGCTCGTGCCAGCGAGCGGACCTCGCGAGGGCCGGTATCCGGAACGCGGGCGCTGAAATCGCCCGACTCAACCCGCCCTGAGGCCTCGATCAGGTCGCCGACCGGAGCGGCAGCGCGGCTTATGGCTCCCCCGATCATGGCCAGGACGAACACCACCAACAGGCCGATGAGGATCATGGGCGCCAGACCCCCTGCGGCTCCGATCACGCTGCCGACCAGCCAACCGAGCAGCCACACCACGGACGCCACCAGCAACACCATGAAGATGAAGAAGCAGCCGATTCGCCACATGAAGTGGCCGCGCATCCGGCGTCTTCCCTCCGGGTCCAACGGCGGCCAGGCCTCACCCTCCGGCCACCAGCGGGGCCGATGCTCCCCGCGGGGACCCCATCGGTGGTCAGGCATCGGTCAGCCGGTAGCCAACGCCATACACGGTGAGCAGGTATCGGGGCGCACGTGGGTCAGGCTCGATCTTGCGGCGGATGTTCTTGACATGGGCGTCGATCGCCCGCTCGAAGGACTCGAAGGCCACGCCGTGGATCGCGTCGAGCAGCTGGGAGCGGGTGAAGACCCGGCCCGGCTGGCGCGCCAGTGCGGTCAGCAGCTGGAATTCAGTTGCGGTCAGCGCGGCGGGTCGACCGGAGACCTCAGCGCGGAGCCTCGGGACGTCGAGGATCAGGTCCCCTGCGCGGAGGAGTTCGGCATCGGCATCGCGTGAGTGACGGCGAAGCACGGCGCGCACACGTGCCTCGAGCTCGCGCGGACTGAAGGGCTTGGTGACGTAGTCATCGGCCCCGAGCTCCAGGCCAACCACCTTGTCGGTCTCGTCGTCGCGGGCGGTCAGCATGATGATCGGCACGCCGGAGTCGCGGCGCAGGCGGCGAGTGACCTCGAGCCCGTCGAGCCCTGGCAGCCCCAGGTCGAGCACGATAAGGTCGGGCCGTTCGGAGTGCGCTCGCATCAGCGCCTCGTTGCCATCTCGGGCGGTTGAGACGGCGAAGCCCGCCCGCTCCAGGTAGTCGCGGACGAGCTGGACGATCTTTGGCTCGTCATCGACGACGAGGATGCGTGCCACGTCAGGCATGGTAGTCGGACGGGCGGCGCCGGCCGCCCGTCCGTATCGGTCCTGGAAGGTCAGGTCTTCTCGGGAGCAGGCGCCGGCTGCGTCTCGCCGTGCCGTTCGCGGTGCCACGAGTCCAGGTAGTCGTTGCGACTGCTCCACCGGGAGTGGCCGCTGGAATGGCCGCCTTCGCCATGATGCCCGCCCCATCGGCCCCACCCGAAGATGGCGCGCAGCAGGCCGAAGAAGAAGAACAGGAACAGGAGCCCAAGCAGGAACCCGCCGAAACCGAAGCCGTGGCCCCAGGGCTGCCCGACATACGGACCGTAGTAGTAGCCGGCCGGGACAGGTGCCCCGGATGCGATCGCAGTGCCGACGTCGGATGCGATTCCGGCGGACACCCCCGCGTTGTAGACGTTGATCCCGACGACCGCCAGGAGCCCCACGAGGAGCACGAAGGCGACGAATCTGAAGAAGACCATCTGAACTGACTCTCCTACTTGTGGATCCTCGCTGGATCCGATGAGGTCAGGCTGGCGGCAGGTTGTGCGCGAAATGTGAACGCGGCGTGGACGAGTCGCGTGCTACTCCATCGGTTCGAGCACGAAGACCGGAATCTGTCGCTTCGTCTTCTTCTGGTAGCCGGCGTAGTCAGGGAACGCATCCACCGCTCGCGCCCACCAGGCGACCTTCTCCTCGCCGGTGGCCTCGTGCGCCAGGTAGTCGCGCTTGACGGCGCGATCCTGCAGCTCGACGTGCGGGTTCGCCTTGAGGTTGTAGTACCACTTCGGGTTCCGCGCAGAGCCGCCGAGTGAGGCCACCGCCGCGTAGGCGCCGCCATGCTCGACCCGCATGAGCGCGATCTTGCGGAGCTTGCCGGTCTTCGCGCCGAGGGAGGTCAGCACGACGACGCGCATGCCGCGCATGCCGCCGGCCTTCTCGCCGTTGGTGGCCTCGTACTCCTCCACGTGCTTGCGGGACCAGGACGAGGTGCCCGGTGCGTATTCCCCGTTGAGTGGCAATTTCCTGCCTTCGCAATGCCGATTTTCGTTCGCCGGCCGCTATCATCGGGCCAGATGGCTGAGCACACAACGACGCCCGCGCCGGTTCGCCGCAAGCGGGCTCGCCCGAACGCCGCGCCGGCGCCCTCCGCAGTCACTGAGCCAGAGCCACAGCTGCCGCGAGGGCGCACGCCGCCGCTCGACCCGAAGCAGCAGCACGAGCTGCTTCACAAGGGCGTGGCGCTCTTCAACGGGCTCCGCTACTGGCATGCGCACGAGGCGTGGGAGACGCTGTGGCGGGCGTCCGACGACGAGGACCGAGACTTCTACCAGGGCCTGATCCAGGTCGCCGCCGGGCTGCTCCATCTCCAACGTCGCAACGCACGGGGGGCGCGCAACAAGCTCGCGGAGGGGCTGGAGAAGCTCGGGAAGTACGAGCCGGCGCATCGGGGCATCGTGGTGAGCGAGCTCGTGGCCAAGGGCAAGCGGATCCTTGCCGACCTCAACCGGGGGCTTCTCCCGTACCTGATCCCGCCGGTCATCCGCTTCGTCGAGATGGATCGTGCGCAGGACTTCGACCGATGAGCGAGGGGGACCGCCTGGAGCACGACTCGATGGGCGAGATCCACGTCCCGGCGGGCGCCCGATGGGGGGCGCAGACCCAGCGTGCCGTGGAGAACTTCCCCATCAGCGGGCAGCGCATCGACCCCGAGCTGATC
>JALYNS010000196.1 GCA_030773035.1 Chloroflexota bacterium | reverse complement strand
CGCTGTGGGACGTTGCGGTCGAGCGTCAGCTCGAGGTCCAGGGCAAGGATGGCTTCCGATTTGCCCAGCTGCTGACCCCGCGGGACCTGAGCAAGTGCGCGGTCGGCCAGGGCAAGTACGTGCTGATCACGGCGCCCGACGGCGGGATCGTGAACGACCCGGTCATGCTGCGGCTGGGGGAGAACCACTTCTGGTTCGCGCTCGCCAGCTCGGACGCGCTGCTGTACGCGATCGGCCTGGCGGCGGAGCTGGGATGGGACGTCCAGCTCTCCGAGCCCGATGTCTCTCCACTTCAGATCCAGGGCCCCCGCTCCCGGGAGGTGGTCCAGGCGCTCTTCGGCGACGAGATCAAGTCGCTGAAGTACTACTGGTTTCGCGAGCTGAAGCTCGACGGGATCCCGGTCATCGTGACCCGTACCGGGTGGACCGCCGAGGTGGGGTACGAGATCTACCTCCGCGACGGCAGCTACGGGACGGCGCTGTGGGAACGGATCATGGAGGCGGGCAGCCCGTTCCAGATTCGGCCCACCGGGCCGGTGGACATCCGGCGCGTGGAGGGCGGCATCCTCAACTGGGGCGCCGACATGACGATCGAGAACAACGCGTTCGAGGTTGGCCTCGAGCGGCTGTGCAGCCTGGATGGCGGATTCGAGTTCATGGGCAAGGCGGCCCTGCGCCGGATCCGCGCCGAGGGCGTCCGCCGCCGCCTGGTGGGGGTCGAGATCGGCGGCGAGAAGCTGGAGATGAACTTCACGAAGTGGCCGGTCCACGCCAACGATGGGGTGGTCGGCGCGATGACCACCGCCCTCTGGTCGCCGCGGCTGGAGAAGAACATCGGGTACGCCTGGCTGCCGGTTGAGCTGGCGGGGCTCGGTAGCTCGGTCGCGGTCACCACGCCGTCCGGCGAACGTGCGGCGACGGTGGTGGCGATGCCGTTCCTCGACCCGATGAAGGAGATCCCGAAGGCTTGAGCCGGTGGTCCGCATGACGAGTTTCCTCGCCGACACGACGTCCCTGCTGGCGCGCACCCCGGAAGCGCTGCGCACCCTGCTCATCGGCCTGCCTGAGGCCTGGACCGATACGCCCGATGCCACCGATGGCTGGCGCCCGCGCGACGTGGTCGGGCACCTGATCACCGGCGAGCAGACCGACTGGATGGTCCGCACGCAGCGGATCCTTGCGCACGGCACCTCGCTGCCGTTCGACCGCTTCGAGCGCTTCGCCATGCTCGAGCGCGACGCCGGTGTGCCGCTTGACGACCTGGTGCAGCAGTTCGCGACGCTGCGCAGCGCCAATCTGGCCGCGCTGGGCGAGCTGGTGGCCGACGCCGACCTCGATCGCCGCGGGATGCATCCGTCGCTCGGCGAGGTGACCCTACGGCAGCTGCTCGCGACCTGGGCGGTCCACGATCTCGATCACATCAGCCAGATCTACGCCGGCCTCGCGGGCTCGCGCGACGGGGACGTGGGGCCCTGGAAGGCATACCTGGGGATCCTCCTGCGACGCGAGGACCCGTCGGCGGTCGCCGGCTCCGCTGCGCCCGACCACACCGCAGCCACCGATCTCGAGGCCTACCCAACTGTCAGCGACCCGGACCTCCGGGGGAGAGACACGCTCACGAAGCACGCCTAGGCTGGAATCAGTCGTATGCGCCGACGCGGCGCTGGAAGTGCTCCCGTCTCTGTTCTCACCGGTCGGTCGTTCCTGAGGGGATCCCAAGCGGACCTGCAGCTGCCCGACGACGATGCCCGGGAGCTGTCGCGGCTGGCCCTGGCGATGATCGGCGTCAGCCTCATCTTCGCGGTGGTCGGCGCCGGCATCGTGCTCGACACCGGCGATATCGCCTCGGCGGTCGGGGCCGCGGAGATGGTCGTCCTCGCTGTCACATTCATATACGCGCGGCGGCAGCTTCGGCGGCGGCCACAGCGCGCCGCGATCCTCCTGGTTGCCGGCATGCTCGCGTTTGTCCTCCTTTCGGCGCCGATTCCGCCGCCGGTGCCGGCGGTGGCGACCGCCCCGATCATCGCCATCGCCTTCGCGCTCTCCTTCTTCAGCGGTCGGCGGCTCACCATCGCGTTGGTCGCCGCGGGCGTCGTCTCGCTTGTCGCCGCGATCATGGTCGAGCTCACGCCGAACAGCCCCGATCTGCCCGCAGAATTTGCGGCTGGGCTGCGCGTCAGCGGGGTGGTTGGCGTGGTGGGCTTCGTTGGCCTGGTGCTGTATCGGCATCGGCGCCGGCTGGAGCAGGCGGTGGCACGGGCGGCGACCGCGAGCGAGGCCCTCGCGGAGAGCGAGGCGCGCTATCGCACCGTCGTCGAGGGCGTGCGGGAGGTCATCTTCCGTGTTGACCGTGTCGGCAACTGGGCGCTGCTCAACCACGCCTGGGAGGACCTGACTGGCATTCCCGTCAGTGACTCGCTGGGGCGGCCGGTCACCGACTTCATCCACCCCGACGATCGCGAGCACCACGTCGGACTGGCATCCCTGGTCGTCGAGGGTGATCTGGATGCGTACCGGCACGAGCTCCGCCTGGTCGGCGAGCAGAGAGCCGAAATCTGGGTCGAGGTTCACGCCCAGCCTCTCCGCGACGACGCCGGGCAGTTCATCGAGATGTACGGCACGCTGATGGATGTCACCGCGCGACGCGAACTCGAGGCACGGCTCGCAAGGCAGGCATTCCATGACGACCTGACCGGGCTCGCCAACCGCGCACTCTTCAAGGACCGGGTGGAGCATGCGCTCACGCGCCAGGCGCGCAGCCCGCGCCTCGTGGGCCTGTTGTTCCTGGACTTGGACCGATTCAAGACGGTCAATGACAGCCTCGGCCACCTCGTGGGCGATGGGCTGCTGATTGCCATCGGAAAGCGCCTGCACGCGTCGCTGCGCGAGGAGGACACGATTGCGCGCCTGGGGGGCGACGAGTTCGCAATCCTGATCGACGATGTGACGAGCCCCAAGGAGGTCCTCGCGCTCGCCGAGCGCATCTCGGCCGTCTTCGGCACGCCCTTCAAGCTCGGTGAGAGGGAGATCACGATCCGATGCAGCATTGGCGTGGTGGTTGCCTCCGGCGGACACCGAACCGCCGACGACCTGCTGCGCGACGCGGACGTGGCGATGTATCGGGCCAAGGCCCAAGGCCGCGGCTCATACGCGCTCTTCGAACCATCCATGCAGGCGGAGATTGCTGCCCGTGTGCAGCTCGAGACCGATCTGCGCGAGGCGATCGAGCACGAAGGCCTGGCGGTCGCCTATCAGCCGATCGTCGACCTGGCGAACGGACGGATGGTTGCCGTCGAGGCGCTCGCCCGATGGTGGCACCCGGGGCGCGGCAACGTGCTTCCGTCGGTCTTCATTCCCAGCGCCGAGGAGAGCGGTCTCATCTTTCCACTCGGTGCCTGGGTCCTCCATCGGGCGTGCCGCGACCTTGCCGATCTGCGCGAGGCCGGTGGAGCTGCGGCGGATCTCCGCTTGAGCGTGAACCTGTCGCCGGGCCAGCTGAAGCACCACGGCATCGTCGAGGAGGTCCTGGGAGCGCTCCGAGACGCGGGGCTGCCGCCGAACGCGCTCGACATCGAGATCACCGAGAGCCTGGTGCTCGACTGCGGCGAGGAGGGGCTCGACTATCTCCGCAGGCTGCGCGCAGCCGGCTGCGGGGTCTCGTTCGACGACTTCGGGACCGGCTTCTCTTCGCTCGGCAACCTGCGGTCGCTGCCGATCGACGGCCTGAAGATCGACGTCACCTTCGTGTCGGCGATGCTCGTCAGTGGCGTCGAGGCCGCGGTCGTGGAGGCGGTCATCCGCCTCGGGGCCGCGCTCAAGGTAGCGGTTGTGGCTGAGGGCGTCGAGGATGCCGCAACGGCCGCGCGCCTCCTTGCGCTCGGCTGCCCGCTCGGCCAGGGCTACTACTTCGGTCGACCGGAGCCGGTCGCGGCGCTGGCCGCACGCCTCAAGGATCCGGCCACGGAGATGGCGGCAGCCTGACCTCCCGCCGGTCGGTAGAGTTGCGGGATGGAGCGCGACCTCGGGAACGGCTACGTCCTGGACGACGACCGGGCGCGCATCGATCGCGCGGCCGTGCACGACTTCCTGTCGCGAGAGGCGTACTGGGCGCTGGGGCGCTCGCGCGAGGTCGTCGAGGAGACAATTGACGGTGCGGCGCGGGTCGTTGGGCTGTATCACGACGGGTGGCAAGTGGGCTTCGTGCGCATCATCTCGGACGGGCACACCGTCGCCTACGTCGCGGACGTGTACATCCTGCCTCCGCATCGCCGGCGCGGCCTGGGCTCGGAGATGTTCCGATTCGCGGTGCTGGAGGGTCCCCTGACCGACGTGCGCAAGTGGGGGCTCCACACGCGCGATGCCCACGATCTCTATTCACGCTTTGGCTTTGGCGACCCGGATGGCCGATACATGGAGTGGTGGAACCTGACATGAGAGCGTTGATCTTCGACCTGGACGGAACGCTGATCGATACCGTCTACGCCCACGTCTTCGCCTGGCAACGGGCATTGGCGGAGGCGGGGCTGCCAATCGAGGGCTGGCGGATTCATCGGCGCATCGGCATGAGCGGCGGCCTGTTCACGCGTGCCGTGGCCCGTGAGCTGGGGCGGCCGCTCAGCGAAGCGGAGGTGGACCAGATTCGGCAGCGCCACGGAGAGCTGTTTCGCGAGCTGATGCCCGAGCGGCGGCCCTTGCCCGGGGCTGTCGCCCTGCTGGCGCACCTGCGGGAGGTGGGAGTGCCCTTCGGGATCGGAACGTCGGGCAGACGCCCCGAGATCGACGCCTCGCTCGAGGCGCTGGGGATCGGCGCAGACGTGATCGTGGTCGAGCGTGGCGATGTCCTTCGCGCCAAGCCGGAGCCGGACCTGTTCCTCGCCTGCCAGGAACGGATGGGCGTCCTGATCTCCGACGTGACGGTCGTGGGCGACGCGGTGTGGGACCTGCTGGCGGCGCGCCGCGCGGGGATGCTCTCCGTTGGCCTCCTGACCGGGGGCTACGGCGAGGATGAGCTGGCGCGCGCCGGTGCGTTCCGCGTCTATCGCGACCCGGCCGAGCTGGATGCCTCGCTCGACGAGCTGGGGATCGTCCCCTAGGCGCTGGCCCCCGGGCAGCATGCGTATCATCGTCCCGCCATGCAGATCCCCGGCTTCGCCCCCGCACCCGCGGCCGCGCCTCCTGAGCGGCGCCGTCGGAAGGAATACGAGGTCGGGGTGGTGTTCGTCCACGGCATGGGCGAGCAGGAGCGTGGCGACACCATCACCGAGATGGGCGAGGCCCTGACCGAATGGCTGCGCCATTGGCTCGAGGCCGTGCCGGGTGCCGACTTCAAGATCCGCGGGGCGCTGCTGCGCAGCGGCGGGGCGGCTCCGTCGGGCCAGACGGACGATGCGCTGGGCGGCCAGGCGCACGTGGCGGTCCGCATCTTCACGAAGTCCGCCAGCGGCCCGCCGAAGCAGCAGAACTGGCTGCTGGCGGAGTCGTGGTGGGCCGGCGCCTTTCGCCAGGCCTCCTTCATGGAGGTGGCAACCTGGTTGATCGCGGTCGGCCCGTGGATCATTGCGTCGCAGCGGGCGGGCATCGGTCGGCGGGTGCGCCCCAACTGGATCGTCGCCCAGATCCTGACCCTTGTCGCCGCGCTGGTGGCGGCGGTGATCACGCCGCTGGCGCTGGCGCTGCTGATCCTCAGCC
>JALYNS010000195.1 GCA_030773035.1 Chloroflexota bacterium | reverse complement strand
GTACAGGTTCATGCGACCCGGGTTGTCGGCACTGTCCAGCGCGAAGCTGCGCAATCCTGCCGCGATTCGATCGGGCTCGATCCCGATGGCGTCCGCGGCCGCAGCCGCAGCCAGCGCGTTCGCCACGTTGTTGTGCGACAGCCCGGCGAAGGTGACCGGCAGGTCGACCACGCGCGCCACGCGGCGCGGGGGGCGGCCCGCCGCCAGCAGCACCAGCCAGCCGCGCTGCAGGACGGCGGCGCGCCCGCCGCGATCAAGCGCGGCGTCGATCTGCGGGGCGCTCGGATCGGTGCTGAAGGGGTACCAGCGCGCCCTGGTCTGGCGTCGCATCGCCCACACCAGTGGGTCCAGGGCATTGAGCACAACCCAGCCTGACCGCCTCGTGATGCGCACCACCGCCGCCTTGACGTCGGCCAGCTCGTCCAGCGTGTCGATCCCCTGCAGCCCGAGATGGTCGGCGCTGACGTTGGTGACCACCGCCACGTCGTTGGCGGCGTAGCCGATCCCGCGCAGCAGGATCCCGCCGCGCGCCGTCTCGAGCACGGCAAGGTCGAGCTCACGCTCGGCCAGCACCCGCCCGGCCCCGCCGAACCCGGTCCAGTCCCCCGCCTCGACCAGCTCGCCGCGAATGTAGATCCCGTCCGAATTGGTCATGCCGGTGCGCCATCCGACCAACTCGGCGATGTGCGCGATCAGCCGCGTGGTCGTGCTCTTCCCGTTCGTGCCGGTGATCGCCACGATCGGGATCCGCGGGCGCGGCAGGTCGGGGCGCGGCCCGGACGCCACGGCGGCCAGTCCCCGGATCTCCCTGCGTTCGTTCGACTGGCCGAGTGCCAGGCGCGCCGCGGCCGCGCCAATCGCCTGCGCGGTCGCGCGCCGACGCCATGGGAACACGAGCGACACCCGTCGCCGATCGGCCGAGGGACGCACCACGACGCGTGGTACGGGCAGGTCGAGCGCCACGTGCAGCCGGCGCACGGCCAGCCCCGCGGTGGCGGCCACGTCGGAGGCAGGCCCCGGTGACTCTGCGCCGAAGTCGAGCTTGACCGCGGGCCGCGTGAAGAATCGGTTGGGACCATCGAGCACGCGCAGCTCGAGCAGCTCGACCCCGGCCGGCGACCGCGCGTCGTTCGGCATGGCCGGGAGTATACGATCGCACTCAGGAGCGCTTCCCATCGGACAGCGGCTAGACTCGCCGGCGATGTCCCTGGTCGATCTCATCACCCTGCGCGCCACCGTCGAAGGGCGGTATCCGCGCTACGTCGCCGAGCTGGAGCAGCTCGTCAACATGGACTGCGGCTCCTACTCCCCGCTGGGCGTCAACCGGGTGGCGGAACTCGTGGCGGACTCGCTGGCCGAGCTGGGCGCACGCGTCGAGCGGATCAGCCACCAGCCGGGCGCGGACGAAGCCCCGCTCGGCGACCTGGTCATCGGTCGCTTTGACGGCACCGGCCCGCGCCTGCTGCTGATCGGCCACATGGACACCGTCTTCCCCGAGGGGACCGCGGCGGCCCGCCCCTTCCGGACCGATGGCGCCCGCGCCCTGGGCCCCGGCACGAGCGACATGAAAGGCGGCCTCCTGGCCGGCCTGCACGCGATCGCGGCCCTCCATGCATCCGACGCTCAACCCAGCATCACCTTTGTGGCGAACCCCGATGAGGAGATCGGATCGCCGTTCAGCACGTCGCACATCAGGGACCTGGCCGCCGGCCACGACGCCGCCCTGATCCTCGAGTCCGCGCGGGCCAATGGCGACATCGTCAGCGCCCGTAAGGGCATCGCCGACTACGAGATCCTCCTCACCGGCCGGGCCGCTCACGCCGGCGTCGAGCCGGAGAAGGGGCGCAGCGCCATCCTCGAGGCGGCGCGCCAGGTGGTCGCGCTGCACGCCCTGAACGGCCGCTGGCCGAGCGTGACCGTGAATGCCGGGGTGATCGCGGGTGGCACGCGGCCGAACGTGGTGGCGGAGGCGTGTCGGATCGAGCTGGACCTCCGCGCTGCCAGCGCCGAGGAGTTCGATGCCGCAGCCGCCGAAGTGAGCCGCATCGTGGCCCAGCCGACGCTGGACGGCGTGACCAGCCAGATGCGGCGCGTGGCTCACCATCCGCCGATGGAGCGCACGCCGGCAGCCACCCGCCTGGCCTCCCTCGCCTCCACCATTGCCGGCGAGCTCGGTTTCACCGTCGCAGACACCGCAACCGGCGGTGCGAGCGACGGCAACACGACGTCCGCCGCGGGCCTGCCGACCCTCGACGGGCTTGGAC
>JALYNS010000194.1 GCA_030773035.1 Chloroflexota bacterium | reverse complement strand
ACTCGGATCGCCAGTTACCCGCTGGCAGCGGCCAGCATGGCGACGAGCATCGCCCGTTGATGGCCACGGCGGCCACGGCGCGTAACCCGACCAGGTCGCGACGAAGGGCGCCGGCCCGGCAGGAATGCGGCCTTGCTTCGGACTACCTCTGCCGGCGCGCCGCTCGCAGGTTTGCCACGCTCAGGGCGCCCATCAAGCCGATCACGCCCAGCGCGAACAGGACAGGTCCCAAGGGGGTGCCCGGGTCGGCGCGACTGAATGCGGCGTCCGGCGGGATCGAGCAGGTCGGCCTGTTGATCGTGTCGTTGATCAGCGTCACGGTGCCGTTCCGGGCGAGCGCTCGACCGTTCAACGTCACGCCGCTTTCCATCGTGATGGACGTCAAGGCCATGATGGTCCCCGCAAAGGTGGACCCCGAACCGAGCGTCGCCGAGCTGGTGACCTGCCAGAAGACGTTGCACGGCTGCCCGCCGTTGATGAAGCTGACGGTACTCGACGACGCCGTGATGAGGTCGGATGTCGCCTGGAAGACCCAGACGGAATCCGGGTCGTTTTCTCCGTCGAGGATGAGCGTGCCGGTCAGACCGAGGGTGACACCGCCGGCGTTGTAGACGCCGCCCACGAGCGTCTGCCCGCCGAGGGTGCCCCCAGCGACGACCGTGACCGGTGTTGCTCCGAATGCCGTGTTGTACGCGGTGACCAGATCGGCCTTGGCCCCCTGTGTGACCGCGTCACCCGCGTGGTTCGTCCCGGTCAGGACCACGGTTCCGAATCCAGTCATCGAGGTCGTCGGGTGGGAACCCACATCGCCGACGATCGTCGTCGCTCCCGTGTTGGTGATCCCGGTGCCTGCCAGGATTGCAAATGAACCGGCGGTGCCGAGCCCGACCGGGGGTGGACCCGCAGCAATTGCCGTCTGCGCGGCGGCAAGCGCGCCAATCGCCAGGATGACTGCGATGCGGGCCGAGGGCCGCCTCGAAACATTGGCCGAAGTTGTCATCTTCACGGCCTCCTTTCCCCGCGCGGACCCTCCGCGCTCTGCCTGCAGTCTACTCCGGCCTGCCCAGCGGCCTGCCCACGGAGCCCGTGCGGCAGCCATAATTCGTGCCCGATGGCACGCACCATAGCCACCCCCATGGCGCGCGCGGCCATCCAGCTCCCACCGGTGGCGGAGGCCGTCGCGTGGTCGCTGCTGGCAGGTATCGCCTACTGGTTCACCGGGCCGCCGGTGCAGGGGGACATGTGGCCGCCGCTGGCCGAGGCGTTCCTCAACGGCAAGCTCTACCTGGCACAGGATCGACCCTGGCTTGAGCTGGTGCCGCGCATCGGTGGCGGACAGTACGTGCCCCTCCCGCCCGTTCCAGCGCTCCTCCTCCTGCCCGCCGCCGCGCTCATGGATCCGGCATCCGTGGGAGGAGAGCTGTCAGGCAACGTGTACGCCAGCATCGTGGGAGCGGCCAACGTAGGCCTGGTCTTCTGGCTGCTGCGCGGCTGGGGAGTCGCGCCGTCGCCGCAGCGCTGGCTCACCTTCGGCTTTGCGTTCACGACGCACTGGTGGGTGGCCGGCATGGCCGGCCCGCATCACTACGCCGAGATCTGCGCCGTCGCGTTCTCGCTGGCCAGCCTCAACCTCGCGGTCCGCGGACGCGCGCACCTCGTCGCTGGCCTGCTGCTCGGACTCGCAGCCGGCTGCCGCCTGCCGGCCGGCCTCGCGCTGCCCGTCGTGGCGGTGCTCTACGCCCGGAGCGGCAACGAGGGCCTCCGATTCGATCGGCGGCAGCTTGGCGTCGTGGCCGGCGTCGCGGCCGTCGCCCTTCCGATCGCGGCCTACAACCTCGCTCGGTTCGGGTCGCCATTCGACTTCGGCTACGCCCACATCCCGTCCGGGGAGTCGGGCCTCATCACCGACGAGCCGTGGTTCAGTGAGGGGCTCATGTCGCTCTCGTACATCCCCCGGCACCTCAAGGTCATATTCATCGACACCTTCACCGTGGTCGGCGAGGCACCGTTCCTCCGGCCGTCGTGGTCCGGTGCGTCGCTGGTGGTCACCGCCCCGTTCCTGTTCGGAGCGCTCGCGGCGCGGGGCCGGCTGGTGCCATGGCTGTGGCTCGGCGTGGGGCTGGTCATGCTCCCCGACCTGCTGTGGGG
>JALYNS010000193.1 GCA_030773035.1 Chloroflexota bacterium | reverse complement strand
CGGCAATGCCGGCCTTACCGTCGGTCTCGCCACGGTCAACATGGCCGAGGACACGTTCAACGACTTCAACGGTTTCTACGGCACGACTTCGACCTACGGTTCCTTCTCATACCTCAAGTACGGCCCGATGCGCCTCTTCAGCCAGCTCGCCCAGGACTGCGAGCTGAAGGTCGGCAAGGTCATCTGGGTGGCGGGACACTCAGGGCCCGAGACTGCCGAGGACTCGCGCACCCACTTCGGGATCTACGAGACCGGCGTCACGCAGCTCTTTCCCGAGGGGCACGTCATCGACCTGCATCCGTGGGAGTACAACGAGGTGCCGGTCGTCCTGGCCGCTGCACTGGCGACCGATGTGCCGATCGTCGCGCTCCACCTCACGCGGCCGGCAGTCGAGATCCCCGACCGGGCGGCGCTCGGCATGGCCTCGCACCTCGACGCGGCGCGCGGTGCCTATCTGATCCGGGACGTTGCGCCGGGAACGCCCTCGGCGGGCACGGTCTACGTGCAGGGCACGGTGACCACCGCCAACGTGGTGAAGTCGCTGCCCGAGCTCGACAAGCGCGGCATCAACGTGCGCATCGTGGCCTGCATCTCGCCGCAGCTCTTCCGCCGCCAGGATGCGGGGTATCAGGAGCGAATCCGCTCCGACGCCGACAAATGGAGTGGCATGGCGATCACCAACCGCGCCTTCAAGCTGATGACCGATTTCGTCGAGGGCCCGGTCGCCAAGGAATACTCGCTGTCATCGGACTTCGACGATCGCTGGCGCACCGGCGGCACCGTCGACGAGGTGATGGACGAGGCGCACCTGGGCCCGGGGCACATCCTGGCCGCCATCGAGCGCTACGCGGCGGATCGCGAGGCGCGCCATGCACGGCTGCGCGAGATCGTGGCCGCCGTCGAGAAGGGCAGCTGAGCCGCATGCCGAACACCAACCCGCATCCCTACGAGCATCGGCCCCCGCATCGGCCCTTGCACCTCCCGCGCCGGACCACCCCGCCCCCGGAACGTCCGGCCCCGCCGAACCTGCGCTTCCTCGCCTACGTCGGGCTGGCGCTGACCGCGGTGGTGGTGGCGCTGTCCATGCCGTACGTGATCGGCTACCTGCTCCAGCTCATCGGCACCTAGGCGCGCGCGGTCCAGACCAGGACCGATTCGCCCTCGATCTTGACCTTCGGGCGCACCAGCGGTGGCAGGTCGATGGGATAGGCCTGCGCGTCGCCCGCGTACCCGCGGCTCGGCGTCCAGGAGCCGCTTCCGTTCGCCAGGTGCCCCGACAGGTCAAAGCTCGCTCCGTGACATGGGCAGCGCAGGTCGCTCCAGTCAGGGCGGTAGGCAAGGGTGCAGCCCATGTGCGTGCAGACCGAGCTGAGGGCGCGGATCGTGCCCGCATCGTTGACGACGAAGCCGTCGAAGGCCGCGGTGCTGAAGCGGACTGCGGCGCCTGCCGGCAGGTCCGCAAGGGTGGCCACCGGCACCCATTCCCCGTTCGACACGAGATCGCGGCCGGGATCCACCAGCGGTGTCCGGGTCGAGGGTCGCAGCAGCGAGATACCCGCGGCCCCCGCCGCCAGACCCGCCGCCGCTCCCAGGCCGACGCGCAGCAGGTCGCGCCGCGTGACCCTCATCCGCTGGATCGAGACGGGCGGAGGAGCGTCGCGCATCGCTGCGATCCCCGCGTCGGCATCGCGCATCCGCAGGCGCAGCTGCTCCACGAAGGCGGGGTCGGGATCGCCCCGGCGCGGGTCGCCGGCGGCCGCCAGCTCGGCGGCGAGGCGGGCCATCGGGCCCTCGTCCTCGACGATCTCGTCGGGCGCAGGGCGGGTGCCGTCGAGCAGGGCGTCGAGGTAGCGCGCGAAGGCGTCGCTGCGTTCGTCAGGCATGGGGCTCACCTAGTGATGCGGCGCGGCGCAGGGCGCGGTACTGGAGCACCTTGGCGTTGCCGTGGGTGACTCCCAGCCGCTCCGCCGTCTCGGCCACCGACAGGCGCTGCAGGAAGCGCAGCTCCAGCACGCGGGCGTACTGCTCGGGCAGCCGCTTCAGCAGGCGCGCGACTGCGGCGGAGGCAGAGTCGGCATCGGCCTCGGCGGTGGGAGAGGCCTGCGGCGAGATCGGCTCCCAGGCGCCGGCCACCTGCTCGA
>JALYNS010000192.1 GCA_030773035.1 Chloroflexota bacterium | reverse complement strand
GTTCCTGCCCAGCGTCGACCCGCTGCGCGGCGTCCCGCTCCCGGTGCCGGCCGCCGACGAGGAGGCGCTGGCGATCGATGCGCAGCACCAGATCGACCTCACACCCGTCCTGCATGACGAGCTGGCCCTGACCGAGCCGATGCATCCGCTGTGCCGGACCGACTGCCCCGGACTCTGCCCCGGCTGTGGCCGCCGCATGGATGTCGGGAGCTGCGCCTGCACGGCCGAGGAGCCCGATCCGCGGCTCGCGGCGCTGGCGCGCCTGCTCGACTCGATGCGTGGCTGAGCTCTGGGACCCTCGGTCGCCGACCGGCGGGTCGCCCGCTATACTGCGTCGTCCCTCAACATCGATGGTAGGAGTCACGCGTGGGCGTCCCCAAGCGAAAGGTCTCGAAGGCGCGACAGGGCGAACGGCGATCGCACCTGGCGATCAGCGCACCGCCGCTGATCGAGTGCACGCATTGCCACGAGCTGAAGATGTCGCACCACGTCTGCCCGACCTGCGGGTACTACGACGGGCGCGAGGCAGTCACCATCGAATCGACCGCGCCGGCCGAAGGCCAGCGCTGACGCGGCGCCGCTGATGCGCATCGCGGTCGACGCGATGGGCGGCGATTTCGCCCCACGCGAGATCGTGCGTGGCGCCATCACGTACGCCGCCTCGCATGCCGACGAGGTGATCCTCGTCGGAGATGTGCCCCGCATCGAGGCGGAGATCGCCGAGTTCGGCAGGGGGCACCCTGCCAGCGTGTCATTCGTCGACGCACCCGACGTGATCGAGATGGGGGAGCACCCCGCTGCCGCGCTGCGTGCCAAGCGTCGCGCCTCGATCAGGGTGGCCACCGATCTCGTCCGCGACGGCCTGGCGGATGGGCTGGTCAGCGCCGGCTCGACCGGCGCCACGATGGCCGCCGCAGTCTTCCGGCTCGGCCGCATCGAGGGGATCGACCGCCCGGCCCTGGCCGCGCACCTGGTCACCGCCAGCGGGCCGATCCTGCTCCTCGATGTCGGGGCCAACGTCGACTCCGACGCGACCAACCTGCTGCACTACGCGGTGATGGGTTCGATCTACGCCGAGCAGGTGTTGAAGGTGCCCCGCCCCCGGGTGGGCCTGCTCAACATCGGCGAGGAGGAGGAGAAGGGTGACGCGCTGGCCCGCGAGGCCCATCGGCGGATTCGGGACAGCGGCCTGAACTTCGTCGGCAACGTGGAGGGCAACGACCTGGTCGGGCACGTCGCCGACGTGGTCGTCTGCGACGGATTCATCGGGAACGTGGTCATCAAGTTCTTCGAGGGGCTCACCAGCTACATCTTTCGCTCCCTGCGCACCGACCTCCAGCAAGGCCCCATGGCTCCGCTGGCGCTACTGGCCCTCAAGCCTGGATTCGACAGGATGAAGCGCCGCTTCGACTACGAGCAGTACGGCGGCGCGCCGCTGCTCGGCGTCCGCGGGGTGAGCATCGTGACCCATGGACGGGCGCGGGCACGCATGCTCGAGAATGCCATCCGCGTCGCATCGGAGACTGCGACGGCACGCATCCCGCAGGCGATCACGGATTGGACCCGGCAGCATCCAGGGCTGGCGAGGCGAGACGCCGGCGAGCTGGTGGCCGGGACCGAGCCGCTCATTGCCGGACCGGGAGGCGAGGCCTGACCAGCGCTCCCTCCCGGCATCGACGCAGACTCCGCCCGAGGCCCGGCCTCGAGGCGCGGCGACTTGCCCTGATGGCGCTCTTCGAGGAGGAGTTTCGTCCAGCCCAGGCGATCGCTTCTCTCGACCGCCTGCTGGATGAGCATGGGACCGATGCGAGCGTGGCATCGCACGCACGCGCGATCGTCGACGGCGTCCTCGCCAGCCGCCCCGAGCTCGATGCGCGCATCGCGCAACTCGCCCCCGTCATCCCCGTCAACGAGCTCGGCCGGATCGAACGCACGATCCTCCGGAGCGCGCTATGGGAGGTGCTATACTCCGCCGCGACCTCGAGCGGGGAGACGATCCACGACGCCGTTTCCCTTGCCCGGACCTACTCGGGGGACGCGGCTCGCCGCCTCGTGAACGGCGTACTGGGAAGCGTTGCGAGATCATCGCCTGGAGGAGCCTGACGGTGGCCGAAGGAACCACGTTCGACCGACTCAAGAAGCTCATCGTCGAGCAGCTCGGCGTTGACGAAGAGGAGGTCACCCCGACAGCCTCGTTCGTCGAGGACCTGAATGCCGATTCGCTCGACCTGGTGGAGCTGATCATGAGCCTCGAGGAGGAGTTCGGGATGGAGATCTCCGACGAGGACGCCGAGAAGATCCAGAAGGTCTCGGACGCGGTCGAGTTCATCGAGGAGCACCAGCAGTAACGATCGAGGGCCATGGCAAGTCCCCATCTCGACGAGCTGGGTGAGCGACTCGGCATCGTCCTGCGGGACCCGGAGGCAATCCGCCAGGCGTTCATCCACAGCTCCTACCACAACGAAAACCCCGAGGAGGCACCCGGCCACAACGAACGGCTGGAGTTCCTCGGGGATGCCGTCGTCACGATGGTCGTCACCCGTCTCCTGTATGACCGCTTCCCGAGCGAGGACGAGGGCTTCCTGACCGCTCGCCGAGCCGCCCTGGTCAACCGCGATTCGCTCGCCAGCCTCGCGATCGAGCTCGGCCTTGACCGATATCTGCTCCTCGGCCGGGGCGAGGCAGATGGAGGCGGCGCGGCCCGCCCGTCCCTCCTGGCCGCCACATTCGAGGCGGTCGCCGGCGCGGTGGCCGTCAGCGAAGGCCCGCTCAAGGCCCGACGCTGGCTACGGGCACTCTTTGACGCGCGACTGGAGCCAGGCGGAGCGTCGGTGCCACCCAAGTCTGCCAAGAGCAGGCTGCAGGAGTGGACGCAGCGCCACCACCACCAGAAACCCCAGTACGAGCTGGCCGAGCTGGTCGGGCCGGCCCACCGGCAGGCGTTCACGGTCAGCGCGGTCGTGGACGGCCGGCCAATCGCGACCGGCCATGGGTCCAGCCGACAGCGCGCCGAGGAGGATGCCGCGGCCCTGACCCTGGCCGTGCTCGAAGCCGATTCGCAGCCGGCGGGGGATCCCGGATGACTCGCCTGAAAGAGCTCCGGCTGCATGGCTTCAAGACCTTCGCCGACCCGACTCGCTTCGTCTTCGAGCGAGGCGTGACGGCGATCATCGGACCGAACGGATCGGGCAAGAGCAACATGGCCGATGCCGTGCGCTGGGTGCTCGGGGAGCAGTCGAACCGCTCCCTGCGGACCCGCCGCGCCGATGACGTGATCTTCGCCGGCAGCCAGGGACGACGGCCGCAGGGGATGGCGGAGGCGATCCTGACGCTCGACAACAGCGACCGGTGGCTCCCGATCGATTTTGCCGAGGTCTCGATCGGTCGTCGAGCCTATCGGTCCGGGGAGACCGAGTACCTGATCAACGGTGCGCGGACGCGACTGAAGGATGTCGTCGACCTGCTCGCCGGCGGGCGCCTGGGTGCCAACGAGCTGGTGGTGGTGGGTCAGGGGACCGTGGACGCAGCGCTGTCATTGCGCCCCGAGGAGCGGAGACAGCTCTTCGAGGAGGCGGCCGGCGTCAAGAACCTGCAGGTCCGCAAGAACGAGGCGCTGGGTCGCCTCGCGCGTGCACGCGACAACCTCACCCGCGTGGGCGACCTGGTGAGCGAGCTGAGGCCGCAGGTGCGCCGCCTTGCCCTCCAGGCGCGCCACCAGCAGGAGCACGACACGCTCGGCCGGCGCGCCCGTGCGCTGGTCGTCGAGGTCCATCGACGTCGCGAGGGGTCCGCGCGCGCCGCTCTCGGAGACGCGCGCCGGCGCCTGGCGGGTGCGGAATCGGCCCTCGAGGCGCGACGCGCTGAGGATGCCGCAGGGCGGGACGCGATCGTGGCGGCGGAGGAGCGCTACTGGTCGGCTGAGGCTGCGGCGCGTGCGGCGGGCGAACGGCGCGAAGCCACTCGCGAGGCGTCCATTCGAGCGGAAGCAGGCGCAGCCGCTGCGGCTCGACGGCACGCCGACCTGGCGGCGCTGATCGCCCGGACCGAGGCCGAGCTTGCCAGTTTGGCGGCCGCGCTGGATGCCGAGCCGGAGGCGAACGACCCCGACGCGGAGCTGCGGTCGCGTGCCGCAAGCGACGCCGAGCGGGCCTGGCGCGACGCGGTCGAGGAGCTCGAGCGGGCCGATCGGGAGATAGACACCGCAGACCAGGCGTTCGCCATGGCACGTGCCCGCGCTGGCTCCTGGATCGCCGATGCGGCTCGCCATGACGAGGCCGCCGCGCGTGCCGTGGCCCGCGCGGAGCATATCGAGCGCGATCGGATCGCCGCCGTTGCCGCAGCCGGCGCTGCGTCAGTGGCGGTC
>JALYNS010000191.1 GCA_030773035.1 Chloroflexota bacterium | reverse complement strand
ACTCAGCTCCGGCTGGCGGAGCCACCACAGGGGGCGATCGACGTCGCCGGTGCGCACCAGCGAGGGATGATCGTCGCGCGCCAGCTCCTCGCGCAGCAGGGTCGACAGCAGGTTGGGACCCCGCTCGGGCCGCTCGATCGGCGTCGTTGGCTCAGTGGCCTCGGGTGCCCCATCGACCTGCGTGGGGGCCGATTCACTCGCCTCCTCCTCGGGCGCTGCGCCGCGCGCCGCCGAGACCCGGGACAGCAGGCCGGCGCGTTGCAGCTCCACCAGCACGGCGGCGCCGACGCGCACCAGGCCGACCGGCTCGCCGCGCTGCTTGAGGAGACCGGTCGCGGCCCGGTCGATGGCCGCCGCCAGCTCCGGGTAGGTCAGGTGCCCGTCCTCCGCTCCGAGCTGGAGCGGGTCGGGCGAGATGGCGCTCCGCAGCCGATCCTCGGCGGAGGCCTTGTGGAAATGGAGCGCGATCCCCTCCCCGGAACGGATCGATTCGCGGTGGACCACGTTAACCAGCTCGAGATCCGCGGCCGCCCCGGCCAGGGCGACCGCCAGCATCCGATCGACGTCCCCGCCCTCGATCAGGATGTTGCACCAGCCGCCCGGCTTCAGCGCTCCGGCGGCCGATGCCATGGCGTGCCGCATGGCGGTCCCCTCGGCCGGCTCGCCCCGGCCCTGGGTCGCGCCGAAGAGCGGCTCGAGGCGCAGGGTCTCGGCGGCCTCGCGCCCCATCAGCCAGGCGGTGGCGAGGTATTCGAAGCTCATCTCGTCGACGCTGGGGGGCGGGGGCGGAGAGCCAAGCACCAGGTCGACGCCATCCTGGGGCAGGTACTGCCCGACCACGGCGGGGCGGCAGCGGATCCACAGCACGTTGGCCGCCCCCACACCGCCCAGCTCATCCAGGTCCGCCGCGAAGCGCGCCGGGCGCCGATCGCGCCCGAGCGCCCCGATGGCGGTGCGAACGTCGCTCACTGCCGACTCGAAGAGGCGCCAGACGTTGACCTCGCGCTGGTGGCGTGACGCCGGCTGGCGCACGTGGCCGCCGCTGATGCGAAGCGAGGCGACGCGCCCCGGATAGCCGTTCAGGCGGCTGCCGGGGAGCAGGCATGCCGCCAGCGCCACCCGGAAGACGGCCGCCAGCGACGGCTCGCGGAACTCGGCATCGATCTTGTTGGCGATCGTCTGGAGCGCATACAGGTTGCGCGGGGTGTACAGGTCGAGCAGCTCATCGACCAGCTCGATTCGCCCGTCGAGCACGGGGAAGCGGTCCCGCAGCTGCTGGTAATGGAGGCTCTGGCGGACATCGGTCTGGGGTTGCGGCGCGGGTTCCGGATGGACCGTGGAGGCATAGCGCGGGCGGCCTGTACGCAGCGACCCGGTCGGGGGATCAGGGGCCGCAGGCATGAGCGCGGGCGGGCCTCCTCCCTCACCGATCGGAGCGGCCGGGTCCTCGGCCGGGTCCTCGGGAGGATCGGGAGCTGCGGTCAGCCCGACCGGCGCGGGCGGCAGGTCATCCTCCACGTCCGCGGCGGGGTCCGCGACCGGCAGCGTCGCCTCGGGCTCGGCCGGGCGGTCGATCCCGAGCTTGGCCAGGTCGGCGTCGTCAATCGGCGCCACCCGCTCCAGCGGCCCGCCGACCGACACGTCGCAGTTGGGGCAGTGGTACACCTTGCGGCCCGGCGCGTCCCCGTCGCGCGGCCAGATGAACTGGTCGCCGACCACGGGGCGGTGGCAAGTGGAGCAGCGCGTCGCGTACAGCTCCTCGAGGTGCTGGCGCAGCGGAACGTCGACCCGTCGCGAGGCGGAGAGCTGCGCAAAGGCGGCGTCCAGGGCAGCGGGCTCGGGGGCGAGCAGGAACGCCTGGCCGGCGAGCTGCGCGAACGGGGACGGATCGGCGGCCACCACCCGCATCCCGTGGGCGATCGCGCGCCGTGCGGTCCAGCCCGTGCCGGCCCATGGATCGAGGACGGTGTCGCCGGGACGCCCGAAGGCGGCGAGCTCGGCGTCGAGCTGGTTATCGGCCGGCGAAGGGAAGTAGCGCTCCAGCAGCGCGAGCCCCGGGAGGCGGCGTGGAATGACGACGTGATCCAGTCGCTTCCGCTCGGCCTCGCTCAATCGGGCTCCTACGGTTCTTCGAGCAGCTCTTCCTCGAGGTCTGGTTCGGCGGAGAATTCCGGAAGGGTGGTGTCGAGCTCCTCGACCTCCTCGGACTCCTCCTCGTACTCCTCGGATTCCTCCTCGTCATCGTAGCGGAGCGGAGTGCCCTTGATGTACGGCCTGACGTCAGCCCCCCGGCCTCCGGCACTGCCCGGGAAGCTGACCTTGCCAAAGTTGGGCGGGCTGGCGAAGGCCTCGTGGATGATGACCCGCACTTCGTCGCGATCGACTGTCGTGATCGCCGCCTCGTATCGGTTGCCGCCCTTCATGAGCTTCGCGAGGCGCGCACCGATGCGCGGCTCGACCTGCCCGATCTCGACCTCCCCCACCTTTGCCAGCAGCAGGCCGGCATCGAGGATCAGCTCCACGGCATCGCCGGCAGTGAGCGGCGCGAGCTGCTTGGCCGGCAGCAGGTTGATCAGGCGAGCATGCCCGGTCTTGCCCATCTCCTCGATGAAATGCGAGGCCGCCGCCTTCTCCGGTTTCCCGTCACCGACCGCGGCCGCCTCGCCGCCGGCGATGACGCGCAGTCGCCCGACGTTGCGCTCCGCAATCCGGTTGGTGGTGTCCCGCGCGAGGGCGGACTGGTAGGCCTCCAGCGCCTCGGCATGGCGGCCCAGCTCGGCCAGCGCCTTGCCCAGCCGGTTGAAGGCATCGGTGTCATCGCCCAGCTCGAGGATCCCGCGGTTGGTGGCGACCGCCGCGTCCCATTCGCCGCGGGTGGCCTGCCCAATGGCGACCTCGGTGAGGTGGCGTCGCTGTCGGTTGGTGCTCTCCGTCTCGTCGAGCGTCATCGTCTCCCCAGGCTCACCGTGAGGCGGGCCAGATGCACGAAATGCCCGTCCCAATCCGGTCACCCGGCCGAAAGGCGCCTACTTGTAGCAGAGCCCGGGAGGGGTGTCAACGCGCACCGGGATCTGTCACGGCCGATCCTCAGGACGGGCGAAGCAGGAGGGCAACCAGCAGGCCGAGGAGGGCGAGGCTTCCGAATTCGACGATGACCGCTCGCGCCGGCGCGCCGCTGTCGAGCGCCTCAGCCGCGCCCGCCCAGGCGTGGAAGCCGACCGCCAGCACCGCCGCGCCAACGACCCCGGGGAGATGCAGCAACGCAAGCGCGATGCCCAGCTGCGCGACCGCCAGCAGGTGAAGCACCGCCTGCCCCACCGCCTCGACACCGTAGCGCCCGCGCAGCTCGGCGGCGCGCATGGCCGGCACCGCAGCCGCGATCACGACCAGGACCACCGTGGGCGGCCACGCGGAGGTCGGAAAGGTGGCCGCCACGCCCGCGGCCGCAGCGAAGACGATGCCGACCAGGCTGAGGTCCACCGCCAGGCGGGGTGAGCGACCCTCGGGCAGGCGCAGCTCGAGCCACAGGACGCCGAAGAGGAGCAGGGCGACGAGCGGCGCGCCGGCGAGCTGGGCAACCGGCGCGAGCAGCCGTCCGAGCAGCGTGGCTGCCACGGCGGCGATGGCGAACGTGCCGTAGCGGGCGAAGCCGTACCGGGCCTGGACGGGGCCGATGACCCATACCGCCCCAAGGCCGCCGATCACCAGCTGCAGGGCAATCGCCACGGCCAACCAGAAGGGCGGAGCGATCCAGCCGCAGACCGCCAGGCCGGCAACCACCACGGCCAGGACGACCGCCTCCGGTCGCTCGATCCGCCGTCGGATGGTGGCCAACCGCTCGCGCCGAGCGCCGGCGGTGGTCATCGCACCAACTCCAGGAGATCCGCCGCGCTCCGCGTGCCGATGACCTGGGGGGCGGTCAGCCAGGCGCGGCGCGCCATCGAGACGGCGTAGCGCAGCTGATCCAGCTCCTCGGTGCGGTGCGCGTCGCTGGCCAGCGTCAGCCGCACGCCCGCCTTCCCGGCGGCACGCGCCAGGGCGTCGTCGAGGTCGAGCCGCGGACTGCCGTTCAGCTCGAGTGCGGTGCCGGTCCGCGCCGCCGCCTCGAAGACCCGCGGCCAGTCGAGCGCGATCGGGTCGCGGCGGTTCACGATCCGGCCGGTGGGGTGCGCGATGACGTCGACGTGCCGGTTCTCGATCGCCGCCAGCGTTCGGCGGGTCAGCTGCTCGGTCGACTGTCCGCGGGCGGTGTGCACGCTCGCCACCACCAGGTCGAAGGTGGCGAGCAGCTCGTCGGGATAGTCGAGGCTCGCGTCGGCGCGGATCTCCATCTCCGTGCCGTGCAGGATCCGGAACGGCGCCAGCTCGGAGTTGAGGCGGTCGATCTCCGCGCGCTGCTCGGCGACCCGGTCGGGGGTCAGGCCTCGCGTGATCCCGAGCGACGGAGAATGATCGGTAAGCACGATCCACTCGTGCCCGAGCGTGCGCGCCGCGCGTGCCATCGCCTCGATCGAATCGACCCCATCGGTCCAGTCCGAGTGCACGTGCGTGTCGCCGCGCAGATCGGTGAGGTCGATCGGCACGGGCAAGTGGCCAGCCAGCGCGGCCTGGATCTCGCCACTGTCCTCGCGCAGCTCGGGGGGGATCCACGGCAGGTCGAGCCGGGCGTAGACCTCCTCCTCGGTGGCGACCGGCTGGAGCTCACCTGACTCGACGACCTTGAAGCCCTTCTCCGACAGGGAGAGGCCACGCTCCAGCGCCATCCCGCGCAGCGCAACGTTGTGCTCCTTGCTGCCGGTGAAGTGAACCAGGTGGCTGCCCCAGGCAGCGGGCGGGCAGACCATCAGGTCGACCTGCGGCCCGTCGGCC
>JALYNS010000190.1 GCA_030773035.1 Chloroflexota bacterium | reverse complement strand
TTCGTAGGCACCCCCGCCGGCGGCGGGCAGATCCTCAACCCTCGCGGCTTCTGGGGAACCATGAACACCCAGGGCGCGGAGAACGTGGACGGCGATGCCTTCCAGCCGTACTACGACACGCGCACCTCGGGCGTGGCGCTCACATGCCCGACCGCCACTCCCAAGGCTTGCCACTCGCCTGACGACTTCTACAACTACGCCATCGAGATGCAGCCGAACACGACCGGCGGACGTGTCTACGTCTTCGACCCGGTCCACTGCAAGACGGCCAACAGCAGCGGCACCGGCGACCGCCTCTTCAGCGGCTCTGCGGCGGTCAGCTCGTTCTACGAGCTGTACTCCGATCCGAACAACACGCCGTTCATCCGGACCGATGACACCCTGGTTGCCACATCGGGGAACACCTTCCAGTCGATGGCGTTCTATGACTCGACCATGGGCGGCAGCGGCGGGTCCGACTGCAAGCAGCAGACCGCCTCATATGGCGACGAGCGCAACTACCACAATTCGTGGTACCTGCTCAACCCCGGCGGCGCCGGCCTCACGGGCGGCCCGAACGGCACGACCTACCGGATCCACACCACGGGCACCGACCCGAGCGACATCACGCAGCAGCGCGGCACCGACGGCGAGCAGAGCTTCGCCATCTACGCCCTCTCGGCAGAGGCGCAGGCGGGCGGCGCAGCATGTCTCGTTGCACTGCCGCCGTCCATCTGCGGTTACCCGCGCGTGTACGGACTGGGTGCGATGCAGGCATACACACCGCTGAGCGCATCGGGCTCGCCGCGGGTGTCCGAGTTCTACCTCGCCCAGATCGACCCGGTTCACAAGACCAAGACCCTCCAGGTCCGGCTCTGGGACCCCGGCGACACATCTCCGCTCTCGGCGTCACTCGAGATCCTGTATCCGGATGACACCGCCCCGGGCGGCTATCAGACGGCCTCCGTCACGTTCTCGAGCGAACGCGGCACCACGAACGGCAACGCCAACTCCGGCTGCAGCCCGAGCGCCCCCGTTGGCAGCTGGAAGCGGACGAGCTCCAGCACTGCCGGCATCGTGACCTCCACGGGGGCCAGCCTCGGCATCTTCAACGGTTGCTGGCTGACGATCGATGCCGTCATTCCGCTCGCCTACGACGGCGACAACCAGGGCTGGTGGAAGATCCGCTACACGATGAACGGGAACGGGACGTCGAACGACGTCACGACCTGGACAGCCGACATCCGCGGCAACCCGGTCCACCTGGTGGAGCCGTAACCGTGATGCGCATCGCCCATTGGACAAAGGCTCGGCGCGAGCAAGGTGAGCGCGGCCAGTCGTTGGTTGAATTCGCCCTGATCTTCCCGATCTTCATCCTCCTGTTCATCGGCTTGATCGAGTTCTCGGTGACACTCAGCGTCATGCTCAACGTGAACTACGCCAGCCGCGACTCGGCGCTGCTTTCCGCGGAGGTCGGCGACGGCGCCGGGGCCGACTGCCTCATCCTGCAGCGCCTGGACGCCGCTCTCGGCGGCGGGGCCGCCCATCATTCGGGTATCCAGCAGGTCCGCATCTACTGGGCTGATGCGAACGGGAGCGAGCTGGCCGCAAACGCCTACGACGAGGGAGGGGTTGGGACCACGTGCACCCTCGCGGACGGATCAACCGCGACCGTTCCATACACGCCGGTTCCCGGAGGGTTGAACTACATCGAGGACGACCGCTGCACGGTCCTGGCCGGATGTGCCTTGGACAGCGTGGGTCGCAACCATCCGGG
Source organism: Chloroflexota bacterium (assembly GCA_030773035.1). Classification (GTDB taxonomy): domain Bacteria; phylum Chloroflexota; class Limnocylindria; order QHBO01; family QHBO01; genus CF-167. Next base: position 5,195 of record JALYNS010000190.1, on the reverse strand, counting down.
CCTCGACACGATCGGGGTAGCGATCACCTTCCACCATGACTGGTTGACGCCGCTCCCCAACCTGGTGCAGGTGCCGCCCAACGGTGTCACCTTCGACCGCAGCAACACGATGCGCATGGAGCCGGTCCTGTGATCCGCATGTGGCGGCGACACCGAGGCGCACATCCGCGCGGCCAGGCGCTCGCGGAGATGGCCATGGTCCTGCCCATCTTCCTGCTGCTGGTGCTGGGAACGTTGGAGTTTGGCCTCGCTTTCGATCACAACCTGACGCTCGAGTACGCCACTCGTGAAGGCGCGCGCACCGGGTCCGCCCTGGCCAACGGCGGTGGCCCGATCACCTGCAGCCCGGCAAGCGCGGCTTCGCTCACGGTCGACAACAACGTGGTCGCCGCCGTCGAGCGCGTGCTGGCGAGCGAAGGCTCGCCGATCGACCTCGCGCAGGTCAGCGAGATTCGGATCTACAAGGTCACCTCTGCCAACACGAACGGGAATGAGGTCGCTGGCCTGGTGAACCGCTGGACGTATACCCCTGGAGCCGGTCCCATCGTCGGGGGGACGGCCCTCGACTTCAGCCCGGACCTCGCCATGCAGGGCTGGCCGGCGTGCCAGCGCTTCAACGGCCAGCCCAACCCGGACTCGATCGGCGTCAGCGTCCGCTACAGCTACGACCTGCAGACCTCGCTTGGCGCCCTGCTGAGCGTGGTTGACTTCGAGATGCGTGACCGAACGGTGATGTCCCTCAACCCCACCGGGAAGTGAGCCTGGGACTGGTCGGCATCCGACCGGTCGAGCCATATTCCGCCGTCGGCTAGGATCGGTCCCGGCATGGCCCGATACGTCCGCATCCAGAACCTGACCCGCGGCACGGTGGTGGCTGAGCGCTGTCGCGTCGCACGCTCCCTGCGCGAGCGCACCGTCGGCCTGCTGGGGACGACGGAACCGCCACCCGGGGACGGCCTCCTGATCGAGCGGACGCAGTCGATTCACATGTTCTTCATGCGCTACCCGATCGACGTGGCCTTCGTCGACCGGAGCGCCCGGGTCACCCACTGCCTGACGGGGCTGCGTCCCTGGCGCGTGGTGTGGTGGGCGCGCGGCGCGCGCGACTGCATTGAGCTTGGGGTCGGGACGCTCGCTGCATCAGGCACTGAGATCGGCGACAAGCTGGCGATGGCCGCGGTCGCCTGACGGCGAAGGCGCCTGGGACCGCGTGGGAGGCGCTAAGCGGCCCGTAAGCGGCTGATAAGCCGTTCCAGGGCAGAGTGAGGCTGTCATGGGCCTCATGGACCTTCTCTTGCCCGGCGCGTGCGCAGGTTGCGGTCGCTACGGCGAGCTGCTGTGCAGCACGTGCGTGTCGGGATTGAGGCCCGCAGGTGCGGAGCGTGATCGGTTTGCGGCGGCGGACCCCGGCATCATCGTCGGGGACACCATGGAGATGGCGGTGGCCGCCTTCATCCACGAGGGAACGACGCGCCGCGTCCTGCAACGCCTCAAGTACGGAGGCGCCGGCCGCCTCGCGGCACCGCTGGCCAGGGCAGCAGCGCCTGCCCTGCGCTCCCTGCTGGCCCGATCCGGCCCCGCGCCTCTGGTACCCGTCCCGGTCCACCCGGCACGACGCCGGCAGCGTGGGTACAACCAGGCCGAGCTGCTCGCCAGCGAGCTTGGCCGGCTCACCGGGCTTCCGATCCTCGACCTGCTCCTGCGGAACAGACCCACCACCCGCCAGCACGGCCTCGGGCGAGCGGCCCGGCTGCACAACCTGCGAGGCGCCCTCGCCGTTCGTGGCTCAGCCCAGCCCACCGATGTCGCGATCGTCGTGGACGACATCCTGACCACCTCGGCCACCCTGGAGGCGTGCGCGGAGACCCTGCGGCGGCACGGGGCGAGCCGCGTGTACGGCTTTGCCGTGGCACGGGAGGTGTAGCCCCGGGGAGACGCCGCCAGGAGTGCTACCGTAGGCATCGGCGCAGCAGGGGATCGACCACGAAGACGACCGTCAAGGCACGCAACATCGAGCTCAGCGGACGGCTTCGCAGCCAGATCGACCGCAAGCTGCATCGCCTTGACCGGATCGCGCTTGACGGCGCCGAGGCCAGCCTGGAGCTGACCGCCCACGCGTCACGCGCAGCCGAGACGTCCAACGTGGCCGAGGCGACCCTGGTCAGCGCCGGCAGCGTGCTCAGGTCCACCGCATCGGGCCCGACCCTCATCGCCGCCCTTGATCGGTTGGTCGACAAGCTCGAACGACAGCTCATTCGCGCTCGTGAGCGCCCACGCTCCGTGCGCGAGCGCCACGCAGACGAAGCACATGCCCTGTTGGCCCTGGCTGGGAGCGAATCGACGCCCCCCACACCAGCCGAACGCGCCGTGGCAGCGGGAGGCGAGCCATCGGTCGTCAAGGTCAAGCGTTTCGACATGGTGCCGATGTTCGAGGAGGACGCCATCGTGCGCATGGAGGAGCTGGGCCATGCCTTCTTCGTCTTTCTGAACGCAGAGAGCGAAGGCGTCTGTGTCATCTACCGGCGCTCCGACGGCGGGTATGGGTTGATCGAGCCGGTCATCCAGCCGGAGCGGCGGCGCTGAAGGCCGCGCGGATCGCTAGCCGAGGATCTGCGGCAGGACCAGCAGGGCGGCCACGATCAAGATCAGCGCCAGGAAGAAGACCAGCAGGGCGACCGTCAGCAGGTCGACGCTCCGCGGCTCGGGATCCATGGCCGGCACCGTAGCACGACACGAGGCGCGGCGCCGGCTGACCTGGCCGGCGGGAGCACCGCGCGTCGGCATCCACCTCGGCGTGGCGGGGGGACTGATGCGAGCGGCCCGACGGGCTCGCCAGATCGGTGCCACCGCCCTCCAGATCTTCAGCGACAACCCGACCGCCTGGCGCCGCCGCCCCGAGCCGCCGGCCGACGCGGCGCAATTCATTGCCTTCTGCGGCGAGCACGGGATCGCGCCGGTGGCGATCCACGCTAGCTACCTGATCAACCTGGCCGGAATGGCTGAGCCATTCGCGAGGCAGTCGCTCGACGGGTTGCGCCACGAGCTCGGGCGCGCCCCCGACTACGGGGCCAGCCTGGTCAACGTCCACATCGGCTCGCATCGCGGAGGAGGACGCGAGGCCGGTCGCCGGCGCATCGTCGCCGTGGTGGACGACGTGCTGGCGGATGCTCCATCCGGCGTCCGGCTCGTACTCGAGAACTCGGCCGGCGGAGGGGACACGCTGGGCTCGCGGATCGAGGAGCTCTCGGCGATCCTCGACGCGGTCGGCAACTCCGCCGACCGGCTGGCTTTCTGCCTCGACACGGCTCATCTGTGGGGGGCCGGCTATGACATCTCCACCCCGGACGGGGCCGCGCAGGTGCTGGATCGGTTCGACGCGCTCATCGGCCTCGACCGGCTGGCGCTGATGCACCTGAACGACTCGAAGTCAGCACTCGGCTCGCGCACCGACCGGCACGAGCACCTCGGCGCAGGACGGATCGGAACGACGGGGCTGGCGGCCTTCCTGCGTGACCCGCGGCTCCCCGGCCGCACGACGCTGGTGATGGAGACGCCGGGTGTCGACGAAGGCTACGACGCGGTCAACCTGCGACGGAGCTGGCTGCTGTACGGCGGAGCCGATACGCTGCCGACACTGCCCCGGGCGGCCTATCGACTGACGCGCAGGTCGACCCGTGCGGCGCCGTCAGAGGGGAGGAAGGGAGCCGAACGCGCCGTCAGGCGCCGCGGCTGAGCCTGCCGGTGTTGGCCTCGTTCGAGGCGTGCCCGTTGCCGTTCGCCTCGCGGATGCGCTGGGTGCGGAGCGCGACGTAGGTCTGCATCAGCTCGCGGACGTCGGCCTCGTTGAGGACGTCGTCGCCGCGCAGCGCGTACTCGACACGGGCGGTCGGGAGGAGCTGCCTGCTCGACAGGCTCGCGAAGTAGCTCGGGCCGTCGGACTGCTCGCGGATCTCGCGCAGTCCGCGCGCCAATTTGGTGGCGGTGCCGAGTGACGGCATGCGGTCGCCCTTGATCAAACGCGAGATAGTCGAGTGGTCGACACCCGACTGAAGCGCCAGCTGGCGCTGGCTCATCTTCTTTTCCTTGAGCTGGCCACGAAGCCAGCTGTTGAACGTCCGCTGCGGCTGGAGCGTCATGCGCCTTGTCCATGCGCTGCTGCCCACCGATCAGATGCGTCGGCCGGTGGTGCGTGCGAGCAACCGCAGGATCGCAGCGCCGCGGACGCGCCTCAATGAGACAAAGGTACCGTTCCGGTCAGGCGTCCAGCGGTGCTCAGGCGATCCCCGCTGCCGGCCCCTTCGGCTCGTCTACCCCGCCGCCGCGAAATCCAGCGCCGTGGGCACGGCGAACCATGGGTGAGAAGGCGTAGAGGGCACCGCCGATGACGATCACGCTGAGCGTGCTGAGCACGAAGTCGGTGAGCGCGACAGCTGTCCCGGCCTCCGCGGGGACGCCGTACAGGTAGAGCGCGCCCACGATGCCGGCCTGCACGAAGCCGATGCCGGCGGGCGTCAGCGGGATGGCGGTCAGCAAGGACGCGGCGAGCGCCACGAAGATGGACGAGCTGATGCCCAGCTGCATGTCGGGCAGGTTCAGCGCATGGATCACGAAGTAGACGCGCGCGCCCTCCAGCAGCCAGACCATCGCCGTGATGGCGCCCACCGGGAGCAGAACGCGGGGAGTGAGCGCGCCGGTGCTCCCCTCGTGGAATCGCTCGTAGAACTCCCGCACCCGCTCGGGCAGCAGTCCGGTAATGCGCCGTCCCTGGTATCGCAACGCGACGACCAGCACGACGAGGACGAGGGCGAAGACGAAGCCGGCCAGGAAGAGCGCATCGACTTCGGGCCGATTGCGGCCCCGGAAGCTCCAGAAGCCGGCCGCCAGAGCGAGGCCGAAGATGATGAGGATATCGGCCACCCGCTCGATGAAGATCGTCCCAACCGTGCGCGAGATCGACGCGCCGTAGTTGCCGCGCAGCAGGTAGGCGCGGTACAGGTCACCCAGCTTGGCCGGCACGATGCAGTTGACGAACCACGACAGGAACAGGATCTCCATGGCGGCCCCGTAGCTGACCGGCGTGCCGACCCGCCGCAGGATCAGCGTCCACCGCAGGCTGCGCAGCGGGAAGGTGAGGTAGTACGCCACCAGCCCGGCGAGCAGCAGCCACACGTTGGCGCGCGTCATCAGGTCGAAGG
>JALYNS010000189.1 GCA_030773035.1 Chloroflexota bacterium | reverse complement strand
ACCTCCACCAGGACCGTTTCGGAGGCCCCAGATCATAGCCGACGCTCGGCAGCCGCCGGCTGCGCGACGAGCCACTCGTCGAGGGAGCGAAGGAGGCGCAGGCCATCGGTCCCGCCGACCTCAGCCTCCCCGGCGCGCTCCGGGTGCGGCATCAGCCCCAGGACGTTACCTCGCTCGTTGACGATGCCGGCGATCGAGCGAAGCGAGCCATTGGGGTTGCCCTCGGGGACGACGGCCCCCGATTCATCGGCATAGCGCAGGACCACCCGGCCGCTCCGTTCGAGGTCGTCGAGCACTGACGGATCCGCGTAGTAGCGCCCCTCGCCGTGCGAGATCGGCAGCCGGATCGTCTCACCATCGGTCAGGCCGCCAAGCCACGCACCCTCCGCGTGCTCGACACGCAGCGGCTGCCAGTCACAGCGAAACTCCAGGTGATCGTTGCGCAGCAGCACCCCTGGCAGGATGCCGGCCTCGGTCAGGACCTGGAAGCCGTTGCAGGAGCCGAGCACCGCTCCGCCGGCCGCGGCAAAGGCCTCGACCGCGCGCATCACCGGCGAGAAGCGTGCGATCGCACCGGTGCGCAGGTGGTCGCCATGGGCAAAGCCTCCGGGCAGCACCACCGCATCGGGGTCGCCCAGGTCCGTGTCGGCGTGCCACACCAGGCGGACCTCCCAGCCCAGCAGGCCTGCGACGTGCGCAAAGTCGCGCTCGCTCCACGTCCCCGGGAAGACGAGCACGGAGACCCGTGGCGAGCGGCTCACGCGCCGACCTCGACCGCGACCGCCTCGTCCGCGCGCAGCTCCCAATCGGCGGTCTCCATCACCGGGTTGGCGAGCAGGCGTCGGCACATCTCGGCGACCGCGGCCTCTGCGCTCGTTCTATCCGGAGCCTCGAAGCCGAGGCGCAGCAGCTTGCCGGCGCGCACCTCCGAGACACTGTCGAAGCCGAGCGAGCGCAGGCCACCGGCGATCGTCTGGCCCTCAGGGTCGGCGATCCCCGGCCGCAGCCGGACATGCACCTCGGCCTGCCAGCGCATCAGGCCGATTCCCCCGCCGGGCGCCACAGCTCGCCGGTCAGTCGCTCGTACGCCGTGATGTACCTCTCCCGCGTCCCATGGATCACCTCGTCGGGCAGGCGCGGGGCGGGCGGTTCACGATCCCAGCCCGACGCGGCCACGAAATCGCGCACGTACTGCTTGTCGAACGAGGGCGGGCTGGAGCCCGGGGCATACAGCCCGGCATCCCAGAAGCGGCTCGAGTCGGGGGTCAGCAGCTCGTCGATGAGCGCCACCGATCCGTCGATCCAGCCGAACTCGAACTTGGTGTCGGCGAGGATCAGCCCGACCTCGGCGGCGCGCTGGGCGCCTGCCCGATAGAGCGCCAGTGACCGCTCCTCGAGCTCGCGAGCCAGATCGGCGCCGACCATCTCCGCCAGCTTGTGGCGGGTGATGTTCTCGTCGTGCCCGACCTCCGCCTTGGTCGATGGGGTGAAGATCGGCTCCGGCAGGCGATCTGCCTCTCGCAACCCCTCGGGCAGCCGATGCCCGCCCACCTCGCCGGCGGCTCGATACTCCGCCCAGCCCGAGCCGGCCAGGTAGCCGCGCACCACGCATTCGGCATCGATCCGCTCCGCGCGCCGGGCCAGTGTCACCCGCCCGTCGAGCTCCGATGCGCGAGCCGCGGCCGGCAGATCGGCAGCATCCGTCGACAGGAAGTGGGTCGGCCCCAGCGACCCAAGGCGCTCGAACCAGAACGCGGAAAGCGATGTGAGGAGCCTCCCCTTGTCGGGGATCGGCTGCTCGAAGACCACGTCGAAGGCAGAGAGCCGATCAGTCGCGACCAGCAGCAGCCGGTCATCGCCGACGGCATACGTCTCGCGCACCTTGCCGCGATGCAGCAGCGCCAGGCCGGTGATGGTCGACTGGGTGAGGGTCACAACGCCTCACCGGGGGCGCCGGGATCGACGTCGGCGACCGACTGCGTTGGACCCCGATCGATCCCGAGCCGCCGCCGCAGGAAGCCCTCGACCCCCTCGAGTACCGCCAGAACGACCACGATCAGCACGGTCCCGATCACGGCCATGACCAGCATTCCCGCCCCTGCCGCCATGCCGATGGCCGCCACCGACCAGAGCGATGCCGCCGTGGTCAGGCCGCGGATGCTGCCGCGGTGGTGAAGGATCGTGCCGGCCCCGATGAACCCGATCCCCGACACGATCTGCGCGGCGATCCGGGTCGGGTCGGCGGCGCTGCCAAACCCGTGGGCCGAGATGATGGTGAAGAGCGCCGACCCGAGCGCCACCAGAGAATGTGTCCGGAATCCAGCGGGCTGGCGATCCATCTCGCGTTCGAAGCCGATCACCGCCCCCAGCACCAGCGCGATCGCCAGCCGCGCGGCAAGCTCCAGCTGCTGGTTGAAGCCAAGTTCCGGCGTCACGCGTTCGCCTCCTGAGCCGTCGAAGGACCGGCTGCGCCACCATGCGCGAGCTCCAGCGTCCACCAGGCCGAGACCCAGGCGTGGAGGGCACCGAAGGCCAGCACCAGGGCGAGCCAGACCGCCACGAAGCCTACCAGCAGCAGGAGCGCCTGCGGGCTGACCAGCAGCCCGGCAGCGAGCTGGACCTTGATCGGCGCCCACAGGACGCTGAGCAGGGCGGTCGCCACGGCGAGCGCCAGGAGGTCGGTCAGGATCGACACAGCCGACAATCCGAGGCGCGCCAGTGGCTGCGCGACGAGGTCCCGCAGCCCGCCGCGGAGCGCCGCTGAGACCGGTATGGCATGCGTCCCCACCGCACGTCGAAGGGCGGCGGCCCCAAAGGCCTGGCCGACCAGGACGACCACAACCAGCGCCGAGAGGAGCGGGACGAGATGCCCGAGGATGCGCAGGAGCAGGGGCCCCTCGATATCGGGAGCGCCGAACTCGGCCGGCGCCACCGCGGCAATGCCGCTGACGAGGGCGGTCGAGATGGCCACGGCCGGCAGCGCGGCAATCAGCAGGACGCTGAAGGCCACCTCTGTCTCCCGGGTGAGGGATCGGTCCGCCGTGCCGCGCCCGGCTCCTCGCAGCAGTGCGGCCTCGGCCAGGGCGGCCAGCAGACATCCGATCAGCACGACGAAGGTGGCGAGCGTGGCGAGCAGCACGATGTTCCACGGAAATGCTCCCGAGCTGAGCACGCGCGCGCCCAGGAACGCGAGAT
>JALYNS010000188.1 GCA_030773035.1 Chloroflexota bacterium | reverse complement strand
GGCGGCGAGCGCCCTGGCGACCCCGACGCGCTGACGCTGCCCGCCGGACAGCTCGTGCGGATACCGCCGGCGGTAGGTGTCCGGTTCGAGCCCGACCAGCTCGAGCAGCTCGTTCACCCGGTCGTTGGTGCGCCTGCGGTCCCAGCCGAGGAGGCGCGGCACGGTGGCCACGTTCGCGGCGACGTTCTGGTGCGGGAAGAGCCCGACGTGCTGGATGACGTAGCCGATCCTGCGCCGCAGCTCGACCGCCGGCAGCGACATGACGTCCTCGCCGTCGATCGTGATTCGCCCCGAGGTCGGCTCGATCAGGCGGTTGATCATCTTCATGGTCGTCGTCTTGCCACAGCCCGACGGGCCGACCAGGACGCAGATCTCGCCGGCCGGAATCGTCAGCGACAGGTCGTCCACGGCGAGCACGCCCCCCGGAGGCCCGTAGCGCTTGCTGACATGCTCGAGGGTGACGACCGCGGCGCCGGACGGGGACACGATGGCCGGTTCGGAGGCAGGCGAAGGGGAGCTTCTGGTCACCGTCGGAATGATACGGATGGCGGTTCGGCGCCCGATGCGAGCGCCCCCGCCACCTGCCAGATGCGGACCCCCTCCTGGTCATACACCAGCGACCAATCAGGGCTGCCGTCGAAGATCGTCCGCTCGCATGAGCGCGGCGACCCGACGTCGAGCAGGTAGCCCGCGCCCAGCGAGCGGGTCAGCTGGGCGGCCACGTCGGCGCTGCCCGAGCAGTAGATGGTATCGACCGTCACCACCCGCTCGTCGGGCGAGTAGCCCAGGTTGGCGATGTAGGGCGTGAAGGTCAGCAGGCGGAGCCGCCCCGCCGGATCGGTCGGTGAGTTGAGCCAGCCGTTCGTCACAAAGACGCTGCGCTCCGGTGTATTGGCGGCGATCCAGTCGGCCGCGTGAACCTCTGCCCAGCCCAGCACCTCCTCGCGGTTGAACGCCGTCCAGGCCGAGACGAGGAGCGGCGATGGGATGCTGAGCAGCAGAACCGCCGCCACCGCCGGCGCCGGCCAGCGTCGGACGAGCCACGCGGCCAGGATCGCGACCGCGATCCACATCGCCTGGAAGAGCTTGTTCATGTCGAAGCCGACAACGCTCACCTGCACCACGTTCGGCACCACGAAGAGCGCGACGACCCACAACGCGAGGAAGCCGCGGTGCGGCACGCGAGGCCAGGCCAGGGCCACAAGCGCCAGCAGGAACGGGATACCGAGGTTGGTGAGGTAGAAGAAGAGGATCGCCAAGGGTCCATCGGCGAGTGGCGCCGATTCCCAGCCGAGGACCATCTTGAGGGCACCGCTGCCCCCTGCCTGCAGGAGCGGCGCGACCGCGAAGGGGAGCGCCAGGAGGTACGGCGCCGCCAGCAGCCCCGCGTTGCGCGGGGTATCCGCGTCGAAGAGTCGACCGCCTACGAGGACCCATCCGAGCGCCAGGAGCAGGAATGCCGGAAAGAAGAAGAAGTGAAACGGGGCGAGCAGGGCCCCCACCAGTCCAGCCAGACCGATCAGCGCCGGCCGATCGCGCCAGCCGGCCGCCCGCGCTCGCGCACCTGGCAGCCCGGCGACAAGCAACAGGACGGCGGCGACCAGCATCGGCAGGCCGGCGGTCGTGGCCCGATGCACGAGGAGCCCCGTGCCCATCACCGAGGGGATCCGGAAGAAAGGCCACGTGCTCTGGGCGGGGACCTGCGCGTCGTACCACGAGTTGTCGTACGAATGGGCGGTGACGAGCGCGACAGGGTCACCGAGTCCGTTGGCCATGTCCCCGACCAGCCGCATCCAGGCCAGGCCTCCGCCGAAGATCACGAACACGGCAGCCAGCAGCGCCGCGCGCCGCGCTCCGCGACCGCGCAGCAGGGCACGCCCGAGGCCATGAACCAGGAGCGCCAGCGCGCCGGCCAGGATCGCGGACGAGGCGACGAAGCTGGGGATGGCGAAGATGCCGGCCGCACGCGCCACGATCGCCGCGTGGAAGTCGGCGAACCAGTGGTAGATGAGTGGCTGGCCCGCAAAGTAGGGGACCTGCGGTGGGAAGTTGCCGGCGTTGAGGGACTGGGCGATCGAGAGGTGAACGCCCAGGTCGCTCCAGTTCGAACCGCCCGCCGCAACCCCGTTGGGGGTAGCGTGCCACAGGCCCGATGCCAGCACGGCGCCGACGAAGACGGCCGCGGCCAGGGCGAAGCCGAAGGCAGCCCAGTCGTGCCGGGCGGCGCGCCAGGCCGTACCCGCCTGCTGGCGCAGGGCGGCCGGGCCGCCGCGGAGCAGCCCGATCGAGATCGGCATCGCGAGGAGCGCCGCGACGACGAAGATCGTCTCGCGGCGGTAGCCGCCGGTCGCGATCGCGAGCCAGTAGACGAGGTGCGCGCTGAGCGCGACCGACAGCACGATCGCCACCCCGAGACGA
>JALYNS010000187.1 GCA_030773035.1 Chloroflexota bacterium | reverse complement strand
GGTCAGGAGCGACGCGGGGACCCGCCGTCTCGGGGTCGCTGGCCGCGGAGGTGGCGCCGGCTCCGCTCCCGAGCAGGTCCAGCGACAGCTGCAGCCCGCCCTTGGTGTCGCGCTCCGGGGCGTCATGTCCGGTTGGCGCGATGCTCGACGGCGGCAGGCGATCGATGAGCGAGCGGAACTCCAGCTCGCGGAAGCGCTGGGCGACCGCGCGGCGGTCGTAGCGACCGGTCCGGGCCGACTCCAGGTCGAGCGTCACCGGCAGGTCGGTCACGATCCGCCCGATCTGGCGCGACAGGAAGGCCGATGCGCGATGCTCCGCCAGCCGCTCGCGGAGCTTGCCCTTCACCTCGTCGAGCCGCTCATAGATCGCATCGAGCGACCCGAACTCCTGGAGGAGGGCGATGGCCGTCTTCTCCCCGACCCCGGGCACGCCGGGGATGTTGTCGCTGGTGTCCCCCTTGAGTGCCTTGTAGTCGAGCATCTGTTCCGGGCGCAGGCCATAGCGTTCGTCGACCCTCGCCTCGTCGTAGATGACCGTCGAAGCGACGCCCATCCGGGTTGTCAGCAGGCGAATGTGGTCGTTGACGAGCTGCAGGCCGTCGAGGTCGCCGGAGACAATGTAGGTGTCGACGCCTGCGGCGGCGGCCTGCAGCGCGAGGGCGCCGATCACGTCGTCGGCCTCGTAGCCGGCCAGCTCCTGGATCGGCATCCCCATCATCGTCACCACCTCGCGCACGACCGGAAACTGCGACCGCAGGTCGTCGGGCATCGAGGGGCGCCCGGCCTTGTAGTCGGGGTACGCGTCGAAGCGGAACTGCGGCTTGCCCAGGTCAAAGCTGACGATGGCGTAGTCGGGCTTGAGGTCCTGCATCCCGCGCAGCACGATCTGCAGGAAGCCGAAGACGGCGTTCACCAGGGCTCCGTCCGAGGTGGTGAGCGGTGGGAGGGCGAAGTAGCCGCGGTAGACGAGGCTCGGCCCGTCGATGAGCATCAGGATCGGTCGACGATCGGCCATGGTCGGAGTCTAGACCGATGGCGGAGCCGCCTCCCGCTCCCGGCTGCCGCATAGAATCCGCAGCAATGCCGAAGGACGCGGCCACCGATCCATATGCGGTGCTGGGCATTGCACGTGACGCCAGCCCGCAGCAGGTGGCGCTTGCCCATCGACGCCTGGCAAAGCGCTTTCACCCCGACCTGCACCCGGATGAGGAGGTCGCCGCCCGCATGCAGCTCGTGAACGAGGCCTGGACGATCCTCTCCTCGGCCGCCCGCCGCGCCGACTACGACACGGCCCACCCGACCGCCGGCACGCCGAGCAGCGGCCACTGGGCCGCCTCGAGGCGCCCGTTGCGGCCGGCCCAGCCGACCACGAGCCGAACCTGGGCCAGCTGGCGCGCCACCGCAGCGGAGACGCGGGCTGCCCCCAGGACGATGCGTCAGCCCGGGGAGATTCCGATGCCGCCTACGCGGCGACCCCCGCCGCTTGAGACTGGCCCACGGACCTTCCGTGACTCGGGCTGGGCGGCGCTGATCGTGGCGGTCGTCTTCCTGGCACTGCTGGCAGTGGCGGTGGTGGCGGGGAAGCTCGCCTAGCCGGCGCGGGGGGCCAGGGAGAAGCGCAGGAGCGCCGAGATCCCGAGCAGGCCGAAGCCGGCGATGAGGAGGGTCAGCCACGGCTGCTCGGTCGAGTAGGTCAGAAGGGGGGCGACCTCGTCGCGGCCGGTCGGGGCGGGAGCCACGGACTGCTCGCTGCCGGCCTGGCCCTGGCTGCGCGGCTCGTCGGAGCGGAAGCTGCCCTCGCTGTCGGTCGGCCTGCTCGGGAGGGCAGAGTTGTCTCCAGCGCCAGCCACGGGCCCAAGGTCCTTGACCGAGGCGCTCGCCTCCTGGGATGTGCGCCCACCGACGTCGAGACCCAGCTGATTCAGCAACCCCGAGGTGCCGACCGCTCCAACCAGCACCAGTCCGGCACCAGCGGCCATGGCCGGGGCCGCCAGGCGGCGCAGCCAGCCGCGCGCCCCACGAGGTGCGGCGGGCTCAGGAGCGGGTGGGATGAGGCGGAGGGGACGGGAGGGGGCGAGGTCGGGAAGGAGCGCGAGCGCGTCGCGCAGCAGGGTGAGCTCTTCGACGAACGGGCGGCATCGCTCGCAGCCACTGATGTGGGCCGCCAGCTCGCGGTCATCGACGGCCTCGCGGTCGGCGCTGGAGTACGCGGCGAGCCGATCGTCGTCGGGATGGAAGGTGTCGTGCATGGTCATCGGTCCAGACGCACCTCGTTCACGAACAGTTCCCGGTGCTCGGCCATCAATTCGCGCAGGCGCAGGCGCCCACGATGGATGCGGGACTTGACGGTGCCGAGCGCGGACTCCGTCGCGGAGGCCACCTCGCCGTAGTCCATCCCATAGACGTCGCAGAGCACGACGGCGGTGCGCTGGTCGTGGGGCAGCAGCCGCAGGGCGGCGTCCAGGTAGCGATACAGCTCGGATCTGCCCGCCTCCGCCTCCGGGTCCGCGGCGCCCAGGTCGGGCAGCTCGGCCTCGCCCTCCTCGGCATCGGGCAGGGCTGTGGTCGGCCGGCGCTGCGCGCGCCGCAGGATGTCGTAGCTGGCGTTGGCGGTGATGCGCAGCAGCCACGAGCGGAAGAGGCCGCCTCGGTACTTGGCGATCGCGTCATAGGCGTGCACGAAGGCGTCCTGGGCCGCATCGGCCGCCTGGTCCGGATCGCCGAGCAGGCGCCAGGCGAGCCCGTAGCAGGCCGATTGGTAGTGCTCCATCAGCTGCGTGAAGGCTGCACGGTCCCCCGCGCAGGCACGCGCGACGACCGCCTCCTCGTCGGGGAGCGGCGCAGTGCGGGATCCTGAGCGCGGCTGGTCGGGGGAGGTCATGTGCCTCCTATCATCACATCGTCGCCATCGGACCGAAGGCCAGACCGATGAATTCGGCGCCTAGCCACCGCGCTCACCGCGCGGGTACCATCACCGTCCCGCGCCGGAGTGGCGGAATGGCAGACGCGCCGGACTCAAAATCCGGTGAGCGCAAGCTCGTGTGGGTTCGACTCCCACCTCCGGCACCACGCCCCATGCATAAAGAGACGGGGCGGAGGCGAACCTCTACCCCGTCTCCCGGAGGACCCGAAGGAGTTTGGGCTAGTTGCGGTGCGAGGCCCTCACGACCTTCACGTTCAGGTACGCGAGCGTCGCGAGCGACGCCAGCAGCAGCGCGGTGAAGATCATCATCGGCAGGGGGCTCGACCTCTCCAGCGAGATTGACGAGTCGGAGACCGTTCCGGCCGGAGTACCGCCCCCGCCCTGGATCCCCTCGTCCACGACCTCGACCCGATCCACGGCGCAGGCTTCGACGATCGCGCCGTCGCCGCCGTCCACCACGTTGGCCGAGACGCAGGCCTCGTTATCGGTCGTCACCTGCAGGGCGGTCGAGCAGGTGAAGGTCCAGGCCTCAGCCGGGTCGAGCATGCCGTTGCCGTCGTCGCCGGAGCCGTATGCGACCTCCTGGCAGGCGGGCTCATCGCCGCCGAGGAACTGGTCCGAGACAACGACGCTGGTCAGCGGAACATTGCCGGTGTTCTCGACGAGGTAGGTGTAGGTCACCAGGGTCCCCGGCGGCACCGCGCCGACAACATCGTGGGACTTGGTGATCGCGATGCCGGGTTCAGCCGGTGGCGCACAAAGCTCAGGGTTCGCGATGGCCATCGCCTTCGTGCTGTGGTGGCTTGACCAGCGCACTTTCAGGGTCACGCCGGCACGCGGAGTGGTGAACTCGTGGTGGCCGTCGGTCAGGAAGTCGGTCGTCGTGAAGGTGGCGAAATTGTCGAAGGACCAGTCGATGAGGTAGTCGTCTTCGACTGGCAACATGATCATCCACGCGTAGGTGTCCTGATCGGAGGCGCACAGCGCTTCGAGCGTCGGCTCCTCCCATGCCAGGGCGGTGCCTGCCATCGACAGGACTAGGGCCAATCCAGCAACGGGTGCCAGAAGCTTTCTCACGATGTGGGTCTCCCAATGACGAGCGGATGTGAACGAATCATGACGGGGACGAACAGTAGGACCGATGTACTGTGGTGACCAGTATCAGAGTACCACCGGCCATCGGTACGGTGGCGTGCAGTGTGGATAAGGTGGTGCGCCGACGCACCAACTGATCGGCTAGCATCGCCCGCGGACGGCCCGTTGCGGGGTTGTCCACGGGCCGTCGGCGTTCTCACCGCCGGCGGCCGCCTGCGTGCTAGGCTCTGGCCCGATGAGCGACGAGACCATCGAGTGCTTCAACTGCGGCCACGCCAACCCCTCGTGGGCACAGGTCTGTCGGCAATGCGGATTCGCGCTCGGTCCCAGCGGAGGATCGTCCGGCGGCCCGCGCGGCATCTTCCCGACCGATCAGGCCTCGCTCATCTCGATCGGCGGCACGCTGGGAGCCATCGTGCTGGCGATCGCGCTCGGTCTCTTCTTCGCCGGCCTTCTCCCCCCCGCGGCGAACGTGGCATTTGAGACTCCGTCGCCCAGCCCATCCCCGACCCCGCTCCCGTCCATCTCCGTGGCACCCAGCGTCGCCGCAAGCGCCAGCGCGAGCGCGTCGGCGGCGCCGGTCCTGCCGGGGACGATCACCTTCGGGACGGGGCTGAACAACGACACCAAGGAGGTCACCGGCCCGACAACCACCTTTGTCGCGGGGACCGGCTTCGCCCACTCGATCAAACTGACCCAGACCTTCGCGGTCAACTCCATCGAGGAGGAGATCACCCGCCTTGCGGATGGCGTGGTCGTGCAGGCGCGTGGGCCCAACGGCACCCTCCGCGTCACGCCCAGCGCGACCACCGCGGGCTTCAAGGCGGGCGTGACCACGACGGAGCTGATCGCCGGCTGGGGCAAGGGCGAGTTCGTCATGCGTGTCTACCGTGGGGCCGACCTCTTGGCCGAGGGGCACTTCACCCTCTCCTAGGCCGATACCCACCGGCGGCTCCGGGTCTGCTCCCTCAGCCCGGCTCTCCGTCGCGACCGGCGATCTCGCCCCAGCCATCGGCATACAGGCGAGCACGCACCGG
>JALYNS010000186.1 GCA_030773035.1 Chloroflexota bacterium | reverse complement strand
GTGCGCGAGCTGGGAGCCCGCATCCTTGGGCTGCGACTGGCCACCATCCCGAGCCTGCTCGAGGTCGGCGAGGCGGCGCCGACATGACCGAGCCAGCCGCGCCGGACTCCGACGACCTCGTCCCGGTCGGCGTCCGACTCGGGACAGTGGTGCCTCCCGAAGACCCCGAGGACTGGACGCGGCCGCTCACCTGGGTTGCGGCGATCGGGATGCTGGCCGCACCCGCGCTGGCGCTGGCCTGGTACGTCGTCGCCGCCCCGCCGGACGGCACCCGCCCGCTGACCGTCACCTGGGCCGTGGCCCTCACGCTGGTCGCAGGAGCCGCAGCCGCAGGCGCCACCCAACTGGGGCGGATGCGCGCCGTCACCGGCACCCTCGGCGCGGCGCTGCTCGGCGCCCTCCTGGTCGTGGCAGCCGGCGCGGTGAGCGCCGGCGAGCGGCAGGTCGGATCGGCCTCGCCGACCCTGGCTCACTCGGTGGCCGCAGCGCTGGCCGGGCTGGCGGGAGCCATCGCCGCAGCGTCGCTCGGCGGACTGACGGCTGGGGTGCTGACCCGGCTGCGACGCGGGATCGCGGCAGGTGCCCTGGGCGCCTTGGTGACCGCGCTGGTGCTGCCGCGGCTGTTCGGCAGCTGACCTTTACTCGCGGGGCGCTCGGCGCGCTCCGGACTCGACCAGCAGGCAGGCCGCCTCGTGATTCGCGCCGACGTCGAAGAGTGGCGGGTCGACCGTCTTGCAGCGGTCGAAGGCGACGGGGCAGCGCGGATGGAAGCGACAGCCGGCGGGGATGTGGGCCGGATCGGGCGTCTCCCCGCTGAGGATCTGGGGTGTGCGCCGCGTGCTGGGGTCCGGTACTGGCACCACCGACAGGAGGGCGCGGGTGTAGGGGTGCTGGGGATCGGCGAGCACTTCCGCGGTCGGGCCGAGCTCCACGATGCGGCCCAGATACATGACCGCCACCCGGTCGGCAAAGGCTGCGACTGTCGAAAGGTCGTGCGTGATCATCACGACCGCGATGCCATGGTCGTCGGCGAGGGCACGCAGGAGATTGAGGATCTCTGCGCGGATGCTGACATCGAGCATGCTGACCGGTTCGTCGGCGACGAGCACTCTTGGGCGCAACGTCAGCGCGGCGGCGATCGCCACCCGCTGGCGCTGCCCCCCGGAAAGCTCGAACGGGAAACGTGCCAGGTACGCCTCCGGGGGCGTCATCCCTGCCTGACTGAGGGCGTCCTTGACGCGCTGCGCCTCCTGGGCGGCCGAGCCGGCCTCACCGTGAACCTGCAGCGGCTCGGCCACGACCTCGGCGATGCGCATGCGCGGATTGAGCGACTCGTAGGGGTCCTGGAAGATCATCTGGATGTTGCGTCGCAGCCGCGACAGCTCGCGCCGCGACATCGTTCCGACTTCGCTGCCGGCGAGGAGCACCCTGCCGGACGTGGCGGGCAGCAGGCCGAGCAGCATGTTCGCGGTGGTCGTCTTGCCGCACCCAGACTCGCCGACGATGGCGAGCACCTCCCCCGCGGACACGCTGAAGCTGATTCCGGCGACTGCCTCAACCGCGGGGAGCTTTCTGCGTCGCACAAGGTCGCCGAACGAGGCACGCGGTGGGAAGCGCTTGACCAGCCCCTCGACCTCGAGCGCCGGCCCGGCGACCGTCAGGTCAGCCACGCGGCGCCTCATTCGGATCGAGCAGGAAGCACGATGCGCGCCGTCCCGAGCCGATTGGGTAGTCAGGGGGGCGTTCGGTCCGGCAGCGGTCGAAGGCCGATGGGCAGCGCGGCGCGAATGGGCAGCCGGCCGGCATGTCGTCGAGGCGGGGCGGGGTGCCGGGGATGCCGCGCAGCTCGCGCTCGGGGTGGGCGATATCGGGGAAGGCGGCAAGCAGCATGCGGGCGTATGGGTGCTGCGGGTCCCTGAAGAGCTGGGTCGTCGGCCCCTCCTCGGCGATCCTGCCGCCGTACATGACCAGCACCCGGTCACATGACGACGCCACGACGCCCAGGTCGTGGGTGACCAGTACGGTTCCCATCCCCAGCTCGCGCGAAAGGCTGGCCAGCAGCTCCATGATCTGGGCCTGGATCATGACGTCGAGCGCGGTCGTTGGCTCGTCGGCCACGATCACGTCGGGCTTGCAGGCGAGGGCGAGGGCGATCATGGCCCGTTGTCGCATCCCGCCGGAGTAGGTGTGCGGATAGTCGCGACCGCGACGGCGCCCGATCCCCACGCGCTCGAGCAGATCGTCGGCACGGGCGCCGGCGGCTGCACGGCCGATCTGCGGCTCGTGCGTGCGGATCGCCTCGGCCACCTGGTCCCCGACCTGGCGCACCGGGTTCAGCGCGTTCATGGCGCCCTGAAAGACCAACGAGAGGCGTGTCCAGCGCACCGCGCGCAGCTCTGCGTCCTCGAGCGCCAGCAGGTCCTCCCCGTCGAAGAAGACCTGTCCGCCCACGGCGCGGCCGCCGGGCGGCAGGAGGCGCAGCAGCCCGAGCACCGTCGTCGTCTTGCCGGAGCCTGACTCCCCCACCAGCCCGATCGTCTCGCCCCTCTGCAGGTCGAAGCTGACGTCGTCGACGGCGCGGAGCGGGCCACCCTCGGTCTCGAACTCGACCGTCAGGTTGCGCACCTGGAGCACCGGCGCCTGCGTGCCCGGGACCCCGGTCGGCGGCGGCGGGCCGACCCGGGTGCGGTCAGCCTCGGCGTGCGGATCGGCCTCCAGGTGATGCCTCTTCAGGCGTGGGTTGAGCGCCTCCTCCAGTGCCGTGCCGAGGAGCGTCGTGGCCAGCACCACCCACACGATGGCCAAGCCGGGAGGGATGAGGGCCCACCATGCGCCGGCCGAGATGGCGCCGCGGCCGAACGCGAAGTTCAGCATCGAGCCCCAGCTGATGACGGTCGGGTCCCCGAGCCCGACGAAGGCCAGGGTCGACTCGGACAGGATCGCCAGGCTGATCACCAGCACCAGGTTGGCCATCATCAACGGCAGCACCTGCGGGAAGACGTGGCGGCGCAGGATGTGCAGGTCGCCGGCACCGATCGCGCGGGCCCGGAAGACGAACTTGCGCTCCCGCACCGATAG
>JALYNS010000185.1 GCA_030773035.1 Chloroflexota bacterium | reverse complement strand
GGACACCGCCCCGTCTAGGAGTCGCTCAGCTCATCCCACCGTCGAAGGCCAGGATCGACCCGGTGATCATCCGCGCCGCGGGTGAGGCGAGGTAGACGATCGACTGGCCGATCTCGGCCGGGCTGATCGCCCTGCCCGGCAGCATCATCATCAGCCGGTCCATCACCCGCGGGTCCAGGTCCGCCGGGAAGTTCTCCGCCACGTGCTGGACCAACGGCGTGTCCACGGTGCCGGGGCAGACCGCGTTGACCCGGATCCCCTCCGGTGCCAGCTCCAGGGCCAGGCCTCGGGTGAGCATCGTGAGCCCGCCCTTCGCCGCGGAGTACGCCGCCGAATAGCCCTGGGCCTTGTTGCCGGCCACGGAAGAGACGTTGACGATGTTGCCCTTGGCCGCCCGGATGTGGGGCAACGCGGCCTGGATCAGGAAGAACGGTCCCTTGAGGTCCACCGCCTGCACCCGGTCGTACTCCGCCTCGCCGATCTGGTCGAACCGGCCGAACTGCACGATGCCCGCCACGTTGGCGAGGACGTCGATCCGGCCACTGACCGCACACGTGGCGATCGCCGCGTCGACGGCCGCCTTGTCCCCGACGTTGCACTCGACGTAGGTCACGCCATCCGGGACGGTCGGCTGGATGTCGAGTCCGTAGACGGTGTCGCCGAGGTCGCGGAACAGCTCCGCGGTGGCGTAGCCGATGCCCGAGGCGGCCCCCGTGATGACGACGATCCGTGGCTCGGTCACGGCCGCACACTAGAACCTGTTCTAGTTCTTCAGCAAGTTCGAGTAATGTCGAAGTATGACCGCCTTGACCATCGGCCAGCTGGCCGAGCGCTCGGGAGTCGCCACCTCGGCGATCCGCTTCTACGAGAGCCGCGGCCTGATCGCCTCGGAGCGCACGACCGGCAACCAGCGCCGTTACTCCCAGTCCACGCTGCGCCGCGTGGCCTTCATCAGGACCGCGCAGCGGATCGGCCTGACCCTCGTGGAGATCGGCGAGGCGCTCGCGACCCTTCCCGACCGGCGTACGCCGACCAAGGCCGACTGGCACCGGCTCAGCCGGGACTGGCGGCCGCGGCTCGACGACCAGATCCGCCGGATCGAGCTGCTCCGCGACCGGCTCGACGGCTGCATCGGCTGCGGCTGCCTCAGCCTGAAGTCCTGCGCGCTCACCAACCCCGGCGACGACCTCGCCGACCGCGGCCCCGGCGCCGTACTCCTGGACCCCGACCGGCGGTGCTGGTGACGCCTCCGAGGTAGTCCGTGATTCAACGGCCTTCCCAAACGTTTTCAGGGGCCACTTCACCACGGACTACCCGGCCAGCTACCCCCACTAGCCTGTGGCCATGGCGCTGCGCATCGTCGCGAGCCGACCGGACCCGGCGATCATCACGCTGCCCTGGTCGGTCCCGCTCGAGGAATGGGGCGATGCCCACCTCGTCCCCTTGCCGCGTGGCCTCTCCCGGCACGTGGTGCGGATGGTGCGCCTGCGGGACCGGATCTACGCCGTCAAGGAGACCGTCGAGGACATCGCGTTCCGGGAGTACCGCCTGCTCCGCGACCTGCAGCGGCTCCACCTGCCCGCTGTCGTGCCGCAGGGTGTGGTCACGGGCCGGGTCGACGTCCACGGCGAGGAGCTGCCGAGCGCGCTGCTCACCGAGCACCTTCGCTTCTCGCTGCCCTACCGGAGCCTGTTCAGCCACGGCCTGTCCCAGGACAACCTGCCGTCCCTGGTCGACGCGCTGGTGGT
The DNA here is from genome assembly GCA_030773035.1 of Chloroflexota bacterium. Taxonomy (GTDB): domain Bacteria; phylum Chloroflexota; class Limnocylindria; order QHBO01; family QHBO01; genus CF-167. Next base: position 288 of record JALYNS010000185.1, on the reverse strand, counting down.
GCTGCTCGTCCGGTTGCACCTCGCGGACTTCTTCTGGGGAGACGTGTCCCTCTCCAACGTGCTGTTCCGGCGTAGTGCCGGGGGCTTCGCGGCGTACCTCGTCGACGCGGAGACCGGCGAGCTGCGGTCCAGCCTGTCCACCGCGATGCGGGAGTACGACCTCACGATCGCGACCGAGAACGTCTTCGCCGAGCTGCTCGACCTGCAGGCCAGCGAGTCGTTGAGCCACGAGGTCGAGGCCCACGACATCGTCGAGCAGCTGGAGCAGCGGTACGCCGCGCTGTGGGA
>JALYNS010000184.1 GCA_030773035.1 Chloroflexota bacterium | reverse complement strand
GGGCGGGTTCACCCGCCCTCCAGTCTCCAGAACTGGAACGATCGATGCGAAGGCTCAGCCGCTACGGCCTGGAAGCGCTGCTCGTTGTCGTCGTGGCGGTCGGCACGTCCAACGTGACGCGGTTGGGACCCGGGCTGTACGCCACGTTGATCGACACGGCGCGCGCTGGCGCGACGATCACTGTCACCAGTCTCGGCGGCCCATCCTCTTCGACGCCCGGTGCGACGGCCGCCCCATGAGCTCCAACCTCCCCGCCTGACCCAACCTGACCGCGTAACGCGGAAGGACCGTACGGCGGCCGAGGCGACGCTCCTCGGCCTCTTCCCTACTCCTCGATCCGCAGCGAGAGGTCGGCCAGCTGCTGGGGGGCGATCGGTGCGGGGGCGTGCATCATCAGGTCACTGCCTGCCTGGGTCTTGGGGAATGCGGTCACTTCGCGGATATTCTCCTGGTCGGCCAGCAGGGCGGCCCAGCGGTCGATCCCGATCGCGATCCCGCCGTGCGGCGGCGCCCCGTACTCGAGGGCGTCGAGGAGCGCGCCGAACTGGTCCCGCATCCCCTCCACCGAGTGCCCCATCAGGGCGAAGGCACGCTCCAGCAGGTCGCGCCGATGGATCCGGACCGATCCGCCGCCCAGCTCCCAGCCGTTGAGCACCAGGTCATATTGCTGCGCGCGGATCGCGGCGGGATCGGCCTCCATCGTGTCGGCCTCGTCCCAGACCGGGGCGCTGAACGGGTTGTGGGTTGCGTCCCAGCGCTGACCCTCCTCGTCCCACTTGAACATCGGGAAGCGATGGACCCAGAGATAGGCGAGGACGCCTGGCGTGCGCAGGCCGAGCCGCGTGCCGAGCTCGAGGCGCAGGCGGCCGAGCACCTCCAGGGCGTGAGGCCGATCTGCATCGGCCACCACGACCAGCAGGTCGCCCGGCTTGGCACTGGTGGCTTCGCGCACCCGCGACTGCGCCGCGGCGTCCAGGAACTTCGCGACCGGACCGTGGAACGTCCCGTCACCCCGGATCCCGAGGTGCACGAGCCCGCCGGCGCCGTGCGTGCGGGCCAGCTCGGTCAGCTCGTCGAGCTGCTTGCGTGACCAGTCGGCGCAGCCGGGCGCGACCACGGCGCTGACCGCACCACCCGCGGCAATGGCATCGGCGAAGACCCGAAAGTCGACGCCGGCCACGGCATCGGTCAGGTCAGCCAGCTCCATGCCGAAGCGCAGGTCGGGCTTGTCCGAGCCGTATCGGGCCAGTGCCTCCACGTAGGTGAGGCGCGGAAAGGGTTCGGCGAGCATCGGCCGGTCGGGAACCACGTCGCGGCTGACCGTCAGGACCGCGCGCTCGACCGCGTCCATCACGTCGGTCTCGTCGACGAAGCTCATCTCCAGGTCGAGCTGCGTGAACTCCAACTGGCGGTCGCCGCGCAGGTCCTCGTCGCGGTAGCAGCGAGCGAGCTGGTAGTACCGGTCGTAGCCGGCCACCATCAGCAGCTGCTTGAGCTGCTGCGGGCTCTGCGGAAGTGCGTAGAAGCGGCCCGGCTGGAGCCGCGACGGAACGACGAAGTCGCGCGCACCCTCCGGCGTGCTCCGGATCAGGGTCGGCGTCTCGATATCCACGAAGCCATCCGACTCCACCGCGCGACGCACGGCGCCGGTCAGCGCGGCACGCAGCAGCATGCGGGCCTGCATGGCCGGCCGCCGCAGGTCAACGTAGCGGTACTCGAGTCGTATCGACTCGTCCAGCCCGGGCTGATCCTCGTTCACGTAGAAGGGCGGCACCTTGCTCGGATTGAGCACGGTGAACGCATCCACCGCCACCTCGATCTCGCCGGTCGCCAGGTCGGCGTTGATCGTCCCCGGAGGCCGATGGCGCACCACCCCGGTCGCCTGTACCACCCACTCGTTGCGCGCCGGTTCGGCGGCCGCGTGGCCCTCGGTGGCTTCGTCAGCGTTGGTCACGATCTGGGTCATGCCATAGCGGTCGCGCAGGTCGAAGAAGGCGAGGTGGCCGTGGTCACGGCGCCGATGCACCCAGCCCGCAAGCGTCACGCG
>JALYNS010000183.1 GCA_030773035.1 Chloroflexota bacterium | reverse complement strand
GCATTACACTAGGCCCTCTCCTCTGTCGCCCACCACGGAGAAGAAACGACGTCCACCCTGGCACCTGCTGCCCCGCAGGTCGATGACTCAAAGCTAGCCGAGGCATTCCGCGACCTGCACGGGTCTCGGCTGCACGGCTTCGCCCTGCTCGTAGCCCTCGGGGATACGGAATCGGCCGAACGAGCCGCGGGTGAGGCGCTGGCCGCGGGCGGGCAGCAGCCTGAAGCGCTCCGTCATCCGGAGCGCGCTGCCGCCTGGCTCCGAGCGCGGGCGCTGCGCGCGCTGCACCAGCCCGTCTCGCGCGGCGCGTCGATACCCATCCCTGCGAGGCGCGAGTCGCTGACCCCCCTTGGCGTGGATGGCCCCGTCTATGACGGGCTGGCCGCACTGAGCCTCGAAGGCCGCGCGGCGCTGGTCGCATCGGCCATCGAGCGGTTCGACCCGATCGACGTCGAGACGATCCTCGGCGCCTCCCCCGCCGCCGCCCGAAGAGTGATCGCGCAGTCGCTCGATCGATACCAGCTGGCGGTGGCGATGGCTGACCTTCCTGGTGCGGTGCGGGTTGCGCCGTCGCAGGCGGAGGGAGCGCTTGCCAAGCGCGTGCAGGACGTAGCGGGGCGCACCATGTCCCCCGGTCGGAAGGCCCAATGAACGACCCGATGGACGAAGCGCACCGACGCTTCCAGGACTGGGTGGCCGCCGGGGCCGATGGCGAACCGCCGCGCGACCTTGCCGTCCACGCCTCCGTCTGCGCCACCTGCCAGCAGTCGATCGCGGCGCTCGACCGACTTGCCATGATCGATCTGAGCCGAGCCGCAATGCCGGTGCGGCGGCAGACGGTTGCCGAGCGCGGGGGCGTGATGCGCATGGGCCGCCTGGCAGGTGCCACGGCAGGGGTCATCTTCAGCGCGGTCATCCTGGGCGTCGGCGCTTCACAGCTCCTCGCGCTCCGAGGCACGCCGGACCCGTTCAACACCCCGACGCCCGGCCCGACTGCGTTGTTGACGGAGACACCACAACCTCTTGCGACCCCCTCGCCGACACCGGTCCCGACCCCGGTACCGACAGCCACACCCACGCCGATCCCCACGCCCGAGCCGACAGCTCCGCCCAAGCCAGGATCGCCGTCGGCTCCACGGAGCCTGACCGCGGTCGCCAGCATCGGCCGGATCGCGCTGTCCTGGTCGGCACCCTCCTCGACAGGGGGCAGTTCGATCACTCGCTACGACATCTACCGCGACGGTGCCAGGAGCCCGTTCAAGTCGGTGACGACGCGCAGCTACACCGACCTCGTCGGGAACGGCTCGACCCACGCCTACCGGGTCACGGCCGTGAACACGGTCGGGTCGAGCGCGTACTCGAACGCGGCAACGGGCACGACTGCCAACGTGCCGGGGACGCCGGGCAATCCACAGGCCGCCGGCGGCGTCGGCCAGATCGTGCTGACCTGGCTGGCGCCCGCCAGCAACGGGAGCCCCATCCTTCGCTACGACATATTCCGCGACGGTGCGCTGACGGCGACCAGGTCGGTGACGACCTTGACCTGGACCGATACGCCCCTCGTGCCCGGCTCGTTCCACACCTACCTGATCAAGGCGGTCAACGCGGTCGGCGCGAGCATTGGTGGGACGGCCACGGCTACCACAGCGAACGTGCCCGGACCGCCGATTTCGCTGGCCGCCACAGGCGGCGCCGGTCAGATTGTGCTGACCTGGGTGGCGCCCGCCAGCAACGGCAGCCCCATCATTCGGTACGACATCTATCGAGACGGCGCCGCAACCACGACCTACACGACGGTTAGCCCGGGATACACAAATACCGGGCTCGTGCCCGGCTCAACCCACTCTTACATCGTCAAGGCGGTCAATGCGGTCGGCTCGAGCCTCGGCTCGTCCGCCTCGGCCACGGCCACGAATGTCCCTGGTGCGCCGACGAACGTCGTGGCAACCGGCGGCAACGGCAGCATCGGCATCACCTGGTCGGCGCCCGCATCTAATGGCGGTAGCGCTGTCACGGGATACGACGTCTACCGAGAGGATAGGGGCACAAATCCCGTCTGCACGACCGCCGGGTTCTCGTGTTCCGATTCTCCGCTCGGTGCCGGGGTCACGCACACGTACACGGTAAAGGCCCGCAATGTGAACGGCCAGGGCGCGGGCGCATCGGATCCAGGGACAACTTGGAGCGTGCCGGGGGCGCCAGTGAATCTGCAGGCCACGGGCGGCGTGGGCCAGATCGTGCTGACCTGGTCGACTCCTGCCAGCGGCGGCAGTCCGATCACCCGCTACGACATCTTCATCGACGGCGCGGGTTCGCCGGTCTCCGTGACGAGCCCGGGCTACACCGATACCGGTCTTGGCCCCGGTTCGACCCACTCCTACATCGTCAGGGCGGTCAATGCGGTCGGGTCGAGCGCTGCTGCGTCAGACTCCGCCACCACCGCCGCCGGCGTGCCGGGGGCGCCAGTGAATCTGCAGGCCACGGGCGGCGTGGGCCAGATTGACCTGGATTGGACCGCACCGGCCTCCAATGGTGGCAGCCCCATCACCCGCTACGACATCTACCGCGATGGCTCGTTGTACGATTCGACCACATCAACAAACTACACAGACTCGGGGCTAGCAACCGGGGAGAGTTACGCCTACCACGTCAGGGCGGTCAATGCGGTTGGCGCTGGACCCCCGTCGACGACTG
>JALYNS010000182.1 GCA_030773035.1 Chloroflexota bacterium | reverse complement strand
TCCGGATCCTGCCTGGCGACACCGTCCGCGTCGAGCTGAGTCCGTACGACCTCACCCGGGGTCGCATCACCTACAGGATGAGATGAAGGTTTCTGCCTCCGTGAAGCCGCGCTGCGAGCGCTGCAAGGTCATCAAGCGCTCCGGCGTCGTGATGGTCATCTGCGTCATCCCCAAGCACAAGCAGCGGCAGGGGTAGCTGATTCGTGGCACGTATCGCCGGCGTCGACATTCCCCGCGAAAAGCGGGTCGTGGTGTCGCTGACCTACATCCACGGGATCGGGCCCAGCTCCTCGCTGAAGATCCTCACCGCGGCGAACGTTCCGCAGGCGACTCGCGTGCGGGACTTGACGGAGGAGGAGGTCAACCGCCTCCGCGAGGTGATCGACAAGCGCTTCAAGGTGGAGGGCGACCTCCGCCGCGAGGTGAGCATGAATATCAAGCGCCTGATGGAGATCGGCTCCTACCGGGGCATCCGACATCGGCGCAACCTGCCGGTGCGCGGTCAGCGCACGAAGACGAACGCACGTCAGCGGCGCGGCCCGCGCAAGACGGTCGGCGTTCGCCGCAAGAAGTAAGCGACCAGGAGACAGATGGCTGAGCGAAAGCGCCCGGCGCGCACCAAGAAGCGCGAGAAGAAGAACGTTCCGACCGGGCATGCCCATATCCAGTCGACCTTCAACAACACGATCGTGACGATCACCGACGCGACCGGGAACGTGATCAGCTGGGGGAGCGCGGGGCTGGTCGGCTTCAAGGGTTCCCGCAAGAGCACGCCATATGCAGCCGCGCAGACGGCCGATGGCGCCGCCAAGCGTGCAATGGAGCACGGTATGCGACAGATCGAGGTCTTCGTGAAGGGCCCCGGCGCGGGTCGCGAGCAGGCGATCCGCTCCCTGCAGACCGCCGGCCTGGAGGTGACCGCCATCACCGACGTCACGCCGATCCCGCACAACGGCTGCCGCCCCCCCAAGCGGCGCAGGGTCTGAGGCAGGACGCATGGCACGCTACACCGATCCGGTCTGTCGCATCTGCCGCCGGGAGGGGCTCAAGCTCTTCCTCAAGGGGAGCCGCTGCTTCAGCAAGAAATGCGCCTTCGAGCGTCGCAGCTCGCCGCCGGGCATGAATACCCAGCGCCGTCGCAAGGTGAGCGAGTTCGGGATCCAGATGCGCGAGAAGCAGAAGGTTCGACGCAGCTACTCGGTGCTCGAGAAGCAGTTCCGCAACTACTTCGAAAAGGCCGAGCAGCACAAGGGGATGACCGGCGAGAACCTGCTCCGGATGCTCGAGATGCGGCTCGACAACGTCGTCTTCCGGATGGGCTTCGCCCGCTCGCGGGCTGAGGCGCGTCAGCTCGTCAACCACCGGCACTTTGCCGTGAACGGCCGCCCCACCAACATCCCCAGCTTCGGGACCAAGGTCGGCGACCGGATCGAGGTCCGCGAGAGCCGGCGCGGTCGCGAGATCTTCAAGACGGCAGCCGAGACGATGAAGTCGGCAGCGATCCCGGAGTGGGTGAGCATCGACGGCGCCAAGCTTGCCGGATCGGTGCTGTCCGAGCCGGCCCGGGAGCAGATGCCGCTCGAATTCAATGAGCAGCTCGTCGTCGAGTACTACTCGCGCTAATGCAGGAGCCAGACGCTTTCATGATCGAACTTGAGGCCACGCCGACCACCCGCATCGAGGAGGTCGAATCGCGCGGCGACCTGTCCATCTTCGAGGTCAACCCCCTGGCCGATGGCTACGGGGTCACCCTCGGCAATGCGCTGCGGCGCGTCCTGCTGAACTCGCTCGAGGGAGCGGCCGTCACCTCCGTCCAGGTCGCCGGCGTCTTCCACGAGTTCAGCACCATCGACAACGTGAAGGAGGACGTCACCCAGATCGTCCTCAATATCAAGAAGCTTCGGCTGCGCTCGTTCGCGCGCCATGCCGTGACGCTCAAGCTGATGAAGAACGGCTCCGGGCCGGTCACCGCCTCCGATATCGCCGAGTCGGCGGACGTCGAGATCGTGAACCCGGAGCTCCTGCTCCTCACTCTCGACTCCGACGCCGGATCGATCGAGATGGACCTGACCGTGGAGACCGGTGTCGGCTACCGACCCGCCGAGCACGCCGAGGACCTGCCGATCGGGATCATCCCGGTGGATGCCATCTTCACTCCGGTGAGGCGCGTCAACTTCATCGTCAGCGACACGCGCGTCGGACAGATGACCAACTTCGACCGCCTGACGCTCGAGATCGAGACCGATGGGACCAGCACGCCGAAGGCGGCGCTCTCGGCCGCAGCGGAGATCCTGGTCCGCGAGTTCAGCCGCTTCGCAGAGATCGGCCGGCGCCCGCTGCCGGGGGCCGATGAGGTTCCAGCCCTGATCAGCGCCAACATGCTCGACGCGCCGATCGAGGAGCTCGACCTGCCGATGCGGGCATACAACAGCCTGAAGCGCAACAACATCACCAAGATCGGGCAGCTGCTGGCGCTCGGCGACGACGAGCTGCTCCGCATGCGCAACTTCGGCAAGAAGAGCCTCGACGAGATGAAGGAGCGGCTCGCGCTGCGCGGCTTCATCGTCCCGGAGAGCGAGGCCGGCTCGGTCGACGAGTCGGACCTGCCCGCCGCGGCGGAGCTCGACGAGGCGGTCGCCGCCGAGCTCGACCGGGAGGGCTGAGGCATGCCCCATCGGTTGGCCGGTCGCAGGCTGGGTCGCGCGAGCGACCATCGGCTGCACATGCTGGACAACCTGGCGGTCTCCATCCTGCGCTTCGAGCGGGTCAAGACCACCGAGGCCAAGGCCAAGGAGGTCCGCGGACGGGTGGACCACATGATCACGCTGGCCAAGCGCGGCGACCTCCAGGCGCGCCGCATGCTCGTCGCACAGATGCCGGACGAGCCACTCATCGTCGAGAAGCTGATGGGTGAGCTGGCCACCAAATACGCCGACCGCAGCTCCGGCTACACCCGCATCGTCAAAATCGGGCCACGCCTGGGTGATGCGGCGGCGATCGTCCAGATCGAGCTGGTCTGAGAAGACCCGCCGCGATACGGGCGGACAATGGAAGACGGACCGATGCCTCCCGTTCAGCAGCGTTGCGCACGGGCGGTGATCGAGTACGACGGGACCGACTTCGCCGGCTCCCAGTACCAGCCGAATGTTCGGACGGTGCAGGGGGAGCTGGAGGAGGCGCTTAACAGACTGACCGGTGAGCGGACACGCGTTCGTTTCGCCGGGCGAACCGATGCCGGGGTGCATGCCACCGGCCAGGTCGCGGCCTTCTGCCTCCCTCCACGCCGTCGCGGGAAGGGGATCGGATGGCCGGAGCTGCGGAGACGGCTGAACGCCGTCCTGCCGCCTGACCTGGCGG
>JALYNS010000181.1 GCA_030773035.1 Chloroflexota bacterium | reverse complement strand
GCGGCCGGCCAGCGCGGCCGCACCGCTCACCCGCGGCGCCCGCCACGATCCGCGCTTCGCGGTTGCCGGCCCCTCGCGCCTCTCGGAGCGTGCCGCAGCCGAGTACCACTACGTGCGCCGCGACCTGCGCAACATCGGGGTGCTGGTGGTGATGATGGCCGTCGCGCTCGGCGTGGCGGCCTTCGCCTTCAACGCGCTGGGAATCGGGCCGGCCTAGCCTTCTCCACGCTCGAGGTCGGCCAGGCGCGCCTCCACCAGGAGCACCACGACCGGCTCCGGCAGGGGCTCCTGGGGTGTGAAGTGCACGCTCCCCTTGGTGCGCCGATACCCCTTCAGCTCGTCCGCGTGCTCCGCCATGAAGGTGTCGGTCAGGGGATAGATGCTGCAATGGGCCTTCCATGCGGCGAACCAGACCAGGGCGCGGCCACCGAGCTTGAAGGCAGGGATGCCGTAGCTGATCGTTTCGGTCGCGTCCGGGGCGGTCGCGCGGATCTGCCCGCGGAGACGCTCGAGCGCGACGCGCATCTCGTCCGGCACGCCGGCCAGGTACTCGTCAACCGTCGCCGCTGCCATCGGTCCTTGCCTTGAGCCGGGCACGGCGGAGGCGCTGCAGCCGTTCGCCGATCTGGATCTCCATCCCTTCCTGCGACGGCTCGTAGAAGACGCGGCCGGCGAGGGCATCGGGCAGGTACTGCTGGTCGACGTCGGCGTCCTCGAAGTCGTGGGGGTAGCGATACCCCTTTCCGTAGCCGTGCTCCTTCGCCAGGCGGCGATGTGACGAGGGGCGCAGGTGGAGCGGGACGGGCAGCCGGCCGCGCTCCTCGACCTCGGCCAGCGCCGCGAAGTAGGCGGCCCCCGCACGGTTGGATTTTGGCGCCGACGCGACGTAGGCGGCCGCCTGGGCGAGGGCGTACTGCGCCTCGGGCAGGCCGATCATCTCCACCGCCTGCATCGCCGCCACGGCGATCTGGAGGGCGCGCGGGTCGGCATTGCCGACGTCCTCGCTGGCCGCGATCACGATCCTCCGCGCGATGAAGGTCGGGTCCTCCCCGGCCGCCACCATGCTGGCGCACCAGTACAGCGCGGCGTCGGGATCGTTGCCGCGCATGCTCTTGATGAAGGCCGAGGCCGCCTCGTAGTGCTGGTCGCCGACCCGGTCGTAGGCAAGCAGGCGCTGCTGGGCAGCCTCGGCGATCGCGTCGCGGGACAGCGGCCCTGACTCCCCCGCCACCGACCCGGCTGCCTCCAGGATGTTCAGCGCCTGGCGGGCGTCGCCGCTCGAGAGCTCGAGCAGGCCGGTCATGCCATCGTCGGCCACGGCCACGCGCCCTGCCAATCCGCGCTCGTCAGCGAGCGCCCGCGTGACGATCTCCCGTACCTCATCGGGGCCGAGCGGCTCGAGCCGGTAGACCCGCAGCCGTGACAGGAGCGGCGAGTTGATCTCGTAGTACGGGTTCTCGGTGGTCGCCCCGATCAGCACGATGGTGCCGTCCTCGACGTGCGGCAGCAACGCGTCCTGCTGGCTCTTGTTGAACCGATGCAGCTCGTCGATGAAGACCACCGTGCGACCGCCTGCCTGGCGCAGCGCCCTTGCCTCGGCGACGAGGGCACGAATGTCGGCGACCCCGCTGGTCACGGCTGAGATCGGCCGCCACGTCCCGCCGGAGCGATCGGCGAGGAGTCGGGCGAGCGTCGTCTTGCCGGATCCGGGCGGGCCCCAGAGGACCATGCTCGGGGCGTAGCCCTCCCGCACCACGCGGGTGAGGGCGCCATCGGGCCCGACCAGGTGGTCCTGCCCGACGAACTCCCCGAGCGTGCGGGGCCGCATCCGCGCCGCGAGCGGCGCGTCGCTCCCCGGCAGCTCGGCGAAGAGCGGCTCGGTGATGCTCGGCGGCTTACGCGGCATCGGTCCTCTCCATCGGCCGATTATGATGCCCGCCATGGACCAGAACCTGCGTGTCCCCGGGCCGACACCCATCCCGCTTGACGTGCGCGAGGCACAGGTAGCGCCGATGATCGATCACCGCGGCGCCGAGTTCGAGGAGATGCTGCGCGAGATCAGCGCCGGCCTGGCCGAGCTGATCGGGACGCGCGGCGAGGTCCTGTTGCTGACCGGCTCGGGCTCCGGCGCGATGGAGGCGGCGGTGGTCAACACGCTGTCGCCGGGCGACCGCGTGCTGGCCGTCACGATCGGCGCCTTCGGAGATCGATTTGCCCAGATCGCGTCCACCTTCGGGGCGCAGGTCGAGCGCTTCGAAGTGCCCTGGGGCAGCGCTGCCGACCCTGCCGCCCTCGCCGCTCACATGGCCGCAAACCCCGCCTACCGGGCCGTGCTGGTGACGCACAACGAGACGTCGACCGGGGTGACCAACCCGCTCCGCCAGCTGGCAGCCGCCGTGCGCGGCGCACCGGGCGACCCGCTCCTGGTGGTGGATGGCATCAGCGGCCTCGGAGCCATGCCCTTCGAGATGGACGCCTGGGGCATCGACCTCGTCGTGAGCGCCAGTCAGAAGGCATTCATGGCGTCGCCGGGGATTGCCATCGCGGCGCTGAGCCAGCGCGCCTGGGAGGCCGGCGAGGTTGCCCGCATGCCACGCGCCTACTGGGACTTCGGCGAGGCGCGCAAGTTCGCGGCGAAGGGTCAGACGCCGTGGACCCCCGCGGTCAGCGTGGTCTTCGGTCTGCGCCTCGGTGTTCGTCACCTGATTGCCGAGGGGCGCGACCGAACATGGGCACGCCACGCGGCCATCGCGAGGGCCGTGGCGGCTGGACTGGAGAGCCTCGGCCTGCGGCTCGTGGCGGCGCCGCAGGACCGATCTCACACGGTCACCGCCGCGTGGCTACCCGATGGCCTTGAGTGGGCTCCCTTCAACGCCGCCATGCGCGACAAGGGGCTGATCGTGGCGGGTGGGCAGGGTGCATGGGCCGGGCGCATCCTGCGGTTTGGTCACATGGGGGGAGTGGGCATCGACGAGATGCGCGACGCCGTCCGTGTCATGGGCGAGACCCTTGCCGAGATGGGGCGCCCGACTGATGCCGCCGCGGCGCTGCGCGCAATGGACGAGGTCTACCAGACGGGGTTCACCCCGGTCGGCTGACCGATCGACGAATCGATCAGGATCTGCCCGCGCGGAGCAGCGATCGGATCCAGCTCCGGAGTGTCAGCCACAGCAGCGGCAGCTGCAGCCGACCCCACGCCTGCTCCAGGCGCGCGATCACCTCGGACGAGATCGAGCGGCCTGAGTAGCTCTGCCATACCTTGCCGTCGGCGATCTGACGGATCTCGACGCTGCGTTGGGGCAGTTGCTCCTCGAGCCAGGATGCGTACTCGTAGACCGTCTCCGTGGGTCGCTGGGCGACGCCGGCGCGGTCGGCGGCGAAGGCGAGGCGTTGCCACTGTCGGTCGCCGGGGACGAGGAAGCGGAATCGGTATCGGATCCGCAACAGGCGCCAGATGGTGAAGAGCGCAAGCAGGCTGAGCAGGACCAGAATGACGGTCGCGTTGCCGATGCGCGTCTCATCGTTCGGGGCCTGGCCGCCTGGCTCGAAGCCGCCCGGAACCGGTTCGAACGATTGAAGTTCGCCGATGGTGCCCAGGTTCCTACCCTCACCGAACTCGTTCCCTGGGTCACCGCCGCGGTCCGGTGGGGTGACGGGTGGCACGGTCCCCGCGCCGGCAACGCGCCCGACCGCCGCGATCGAGTGGGTCGCCTCGAAGATCTGCCAGCCGTAGCCGGGGAAGAAGATCTCGGTCCAGGCGTGCGCGTTGCGTTCGCGGTACTGATAGACGCCGGTGTCGACCCTCTCCCCGGGGGCGAAGCCGACCGCCACCCGCGACGGCAGGCCCAGCGTGCGCGCCATGACGGCCATCGCGCTGGCGTAGTACTCGCAGTAGCCGACCTGGCCATTGGGGTCGAACAGGAAGAAGTCGACCAGGTCGCGACCCGGCTCCGAGGGCAGGGCGGCCACGGTCGCGTAGCTGAAGCGGGGGTCGGTGCGCAGGTAGTCGGCCAGCGCCTTGGCCTGGTGGTAGGGATCAGTCGCGCCCGCCGCCTCCACGACCTGGCGGGCCAGGTCCGCGGTCCGTTGCGTCACGCCATCGGTTGACAGGTAGGTGGCGACGACCTCGGCGGGGTAGTCGGTCCCGGCGCCGGCGAGCATGGCCTCGGTCGCGGTGGAGATGGCGGCCGTGATCTGATAGCCCTTGCCGGTATCCAGCGTGACGCCCGATTGCAGTGCCCCCAGCAGGGGCAGCCCGCCCGGCTCGTGGATCACCAGCGGCGCGAAGGCCGCGGTCGGGTAGCCGGGCGTGAAGACGTTGCGGCCGATGCCGCGCTGGATCTCGATGGCAACGGTCTCGACCTCAAAGGAGTCCACCGCCAGCGGACGCTCCGGGGTGTAACCGGGAAAGATCCGGTCGCCAGCGGCAACGCGACGGTTGGACCCTTCGCCGCTCATCCAGCCGTGCCCGGTGTAGATGTCGTAGGTGATGGTCCGCATGTAATGGGCGCGCTGTGAGGCGACGGTCATGACCGGTCCATCGGAGCTGACCCAGCTGCCGCGGACGCGGAACGAGGAGCCGAAGGAGGTGCCCTGGATACGCGAGGGGGCGCCACTGAGGCCGCCGAAGACGCCCTCGAACTGGGTGCGAACCTCGGACCAGATCCCGTCGAGGTTGCCCCAGGCGCTGGTCAACGGGGCCGCCACGGCGACCGTGGTCAGGATCCACGCCATCGCAATGCTGCCGGCGATGAGGGTGACGCCGCTGCGGACGATCTGGCCAGGCACCTCGATCGTTTCCGTCACGCGACGCGCGCGCCAGCTCTCCTGGCGCGTGATGAGGGCGACCCGCAGCCAGAGCAGGAGGGCCGCGGCCGAGAAGATGATGAGGAAGGCGAACACCTGGGCCAAGGTGGCCGACATGTTGGCGATGAGGGCCACGCCGACCAGCAAGATGCAGTCGAGCACCCGATGGTGGCGGTACAGCGTGTAGGCGGCCATGAAGGCGGTCGCCCACATCAGCGCGCCGAGGCCCACCGCGTACGGGGAGAGCTGCGGCGCGAAGCCCCCGTCGACCACGATCCGTGTCCAGTCCAGCGCGTCCCCGCGAAGCACCAGCAGCCGCGTGACCTGGTCGAGGTCGGGGAAGAACTCCATGCCCACCGTCCACAGCACCACCCACGCCCCCAGCACGGCGCTGACCGGCAGCACGACCAGCACCGAGAGGCGGGTCAGGCCCAGCAGCGCGCCGGCGATCGCGGCGAGCATCGCCACCGGGATGACGAAGGTAATCAGGTCGAACCACTCGGCCTGCTCCACCGACCAGGCCAGGGCGAGCACCATGACCAGCACCAGCACCATGCTCAGCCAGCCCTCGCGCGGCTGGACGAACCGGCGCAGCAGCTCAGGCACGGGATCGCTCGCGGATCGCCGGGATGCGTGCGCCGAAGGCTCGCCCGCCGAGCACGCTTGGCAGATCGTCCCCCGCGCGCACCAGGTAGTGCGCAATGTCGTATTCGGCAAGCGCGTGGCGCACCGCGGCCAGGTCGGCACGACTCCCGTCGTCGTCGCGCCCCTCGAAGCTGAACCGATCGAGCAGCACCACGATGGTGCCGATCCCCCGCCGTCGCAGCGCGGCCAGCGCCCGCACCCACTCGCGGTCGGTCGAGCCGGTCACGATGCAGAGCGTCATGCCGCGACGCAGCTGCGGCAGGGTGCTGACGACCACCTCGGCCAGCGGCTGGACACCGTCGGCCTGCACATTGGCGAGCAGGTTGAGGATCTTCTGCTCAACCCGAGTCCCGCGGTCCGGGGTGAGGTGCTGCTGGCGGCGCGAGGAGACGGTGATCCCGACGGCGCGGTTCTCGCCGAGGGTGTGGACCGCGATCGAGGCCGCCGCCGTGATCGCCGTCTCGACCGAGGCCGCCTCGGGCGGACCCGCCTGCGATGCGCGCTCGAGGTCAAGCAGCAGCCAGAGATCGGCGGCCTGCTCCAGGTCGAACTCCTTCACGTACAGCTCCCCGTGTCGCACCGAGCTGAGCCAGTGGATGCGGTTGATGGCGTCGCCATGCACGTAGGGACGCACGGTGCTGACCAATGGTGTCGCCGCCTCGTAGCGCCGGCGCGACGGCGTGCTGCCGTCGACCGGGGAGGCGGGCATCCGCCAGTGCGGCAGCGGATGCACTCGGGGAAGGACCACGATCCACGTCGGCCGCCCCACCACCATCTCGCTGGCGAAGAGCCCGAAGGGGTCGCCGGTCCGCACCCGCAGCGCTCCGAGCCGGTAGGTCCCACGCCTCTGCAGCGTCACCCTGGCGAGCCACTGCCGGCCGCTCCTGGCCCGCACCCCGATCACGCGTCCCGGGAGTGGGGCCGGCAGGGTCGACTCGTTCGCAACCTCGACCCACGGCTTGTTCCAGGCAGTGTCGTTGTCGAGCCGATAGACGGCCTCCAGCGACTCGCCCACCTGGCTGCGCGGGTTGACGACGTAGTAGCCGGCACGCAGCCCGCGCAGGCCGCGGCGTGCATACCAGCGCGAGGCGAGCAGCAGGATCGCCAGCAGGTAGACCAGGAAGAAGAGGAAGCTGATCCCGGTGCTGAAGGCGGCGACCACCAGCGCGGTGCCGAAGAAGACGACCCGTAGCTGCCGGGAGAGGCCCATGGCCGTGCCCTAGCGCGTGCCGGCGGTCGCGCTGCTGCTCGTCTCCCCGATGGGGACCTGGGCAAGCACCTCGCGCACGATCCCGTCGGGATCGACCTCACGCAGCGACGCCTGGCTCTTGACGATCAGCCGGTGGGCAAGGACCGCCACGGCGAGCTGCTTGATGTCGTCGGGGATCACGAAATCACGCCCGTCCAGTGAGGCGAGCGCCTGCCCGGCGCGGTACAGGTTGATCGAGCCACGAGGCGACGCCCCGAGGTAGACGTCGGCGTGCTCGCGCGTGGCGGTGACCAATCGGACGATGTACTCGGCCACGGCCTGGTCGACGTAGATCTCCTTCACCGCCGCCTGCATCTGGCGCAGTTCGTCAAGATCGAGGACCTGGTGCAGGTCCTCGATCGGGTGGACGCGCTTTTGTTCGTCGAGGATGACGATCTCCTCCATGGCCTTGGGATAGCCAAGACGCAGGCGCAGCATGAACCGGTCGAGCTGCGCCTCGGGCAGGGCGAAGGTGCCCTCGTACTCGATTGGGTTCTGGGTGGCGATCACCAGGAACGGCGAGGGAACCGGGTGGCTGACCCCGTCGATCGTGGCCTGCTTCTCCTCCATGCACTCGAGCAGCGCGCTCTGGGTCTTGGGTGTCGCGCGGTTGATCTCATCGGCCAGGACCACCTGGGCCATGATCGGCCCCTGGCGGAACTCGAACTCCTGCGTCTTCTGGTTGAAGATCGAGAGGCCGGTCACATCCGACGGCAGGAGGTCCGGCGTGAACTGGATGCGCCGGAACGAGCAGCCGATGCTGCGGCTTAGCGCCTTGGCGAGCATCGTCTTGCAGACGCCCGGCCCGTCCTCGATCAGGATGTGGCCCTCGCACAGCAGCGCCACCAGCGCCATGCGCACCTCGACATGCTTGCCGACGATCACGCGCTCGACATTGGCGACGACGCGCTCCGCCGACTCCTGGACGCTCTTCACGTTGGCTTCCCCTAGCGGCTTCACCGGGGTGTTCACTCTCTAGTCACAATACCCCAGTCGGAGCTCGGCTGGTTCACAGGGCATCGGTCAGGCGCCCCCGGTCAGCTTCAGCCACTCGGCCATCACCGCGCCGCCGATCGGTGCGGCGTGGCCTGAGCCGCTGCCGCCTCCCTCGACGATGACGGCGATCGCGATGGTCGGCGCCGACCCATCCTGGGCCGGTGCAAAGCCGATGAACCACGAGTGCGGGGCCAGGCCCGGCCCGCGTTCGGCGGTCCCGGTCTTGCCCGCCGTCTGCGTGCCCGACACGCCGTAGCGCGTGACGGCGCCCGCCCCGGCGAAGCGGCGCCCGATCGGGCCCTCGACCGCGTCGATCATGGCCGAGCGGACCTGCGCCGCCGCCTGCGACGAGATCGCCCTATTCCCCCCGTCGGCCCCGTACGTCTCCAGCACGGTGGCGGTGGGGCCGTCGAGCGGACTGGCCGCATGGGTGCGCAGGTCGCGCACCACGAACGGATGGGGAACCACCCCGTCGTTCGCGATGGTTGCCGCCAGCAACGCCATCTGCAGCGGCGTGACCGACACGCGTCCCTGGCCAAACGCGGCGCTGGCCAGCTCGACGTCGTCTACGAAGGGGGCACAGCCGGCATCGGTCCTGGCCGAGACGTGCGATGCGTCGACCGCCAATCCGCGCTCGCCGCTGCCGATCCGCAAGCCGGCGCAGAGTCCGAAGCGGCGGGCATAGTCGAGGTACCGATTCGCCTCGATCTCGAGCCCGACGTGGGCGAAGAAGATGTTGCTCGACACCTGCAATGCCGGGGAGAGGGGCCACAGCTCCGGCGTGATCGACCCCAGGTCGTGCTCACGGATGGTGAAGCCCGAGACCACGAAGCCATCGACCTCCTGCTGCGGCTGGTCCGGGAAGGTGGTCTCCGGCGTGATGGCGCCGGCATCCAGTGCGGCGGCGGCCGTCAGCACCTTCATGATCGAGCCGGGGACGTAGTGGCCGCGGCGGGTCCGATCGAGGAGCGGATTCCCGTCCCTGCCCAACACGGCGTCGAACGCCGCCTGGGCCGTATCGGGGTTGCCCGAGAAGCCGGTGGCGTCGTAGCTGGGCGACGAGACGATGGCCAGGATGGCGCCGGTACGGGGGTCGATCGCCACCACCGCGCCCACGTTGGAGCCGAGCTGCGCTGCGGCGAAGTCCTGCAGCCGACGGTCGATGGTGAGTGTCAGGTCGTGCGGGTCGGGCTGGCGAGCCAGGATGTCGTTCAGCAGGTCGCGCAGCGGGTTCGGGTCGGTCCGGCCGGTGAGCAGGTCATCCCAGGCTGCTTCGACCGCGGTCGTCCCGAAGCGCAGGCTGGCGTAGCCGATGACGTGGCTGAAGGCGGGGTCGGCGTAGGTCCGGGTGCTCACCCCGTCGAGCACCACGCTCGAGGCGAGCAGCTGGCCGCGCGCATCGAAGATCGACCCGCGGGGCAGGCTGCGGTGCGCGGCGATCACCTGCGGGTTGTCCGGCCGCGTGGCCAGCCGCTGGGCATCGAGCACCTGCCACCAGCCGAGCGCCCCCGCCACGCTGGCGAAGGCCAGCACCAGGTAGACCGACAGTCGGCGGATGTTGGTGGCGATCAAGGACCGCGCCCCTCCGCCGTGGCGTCGACCGCGGACCGATGGCTGATCGCCAGCAGCAGCCCGACCACCACGAAGCAGGCCAGCAGGCTGGAGCCGCCGTAGCTGACGAACGGGAAGGTGATCCCGGTCAGCGGCACCAGCTTCACGTTGCCCGCGGCGATGATCAGGGTCTGGAGGCCGAGGCTGGTGGTGAGGCCGACCGCCAGCATCGAGCTGAAATCGTCGCGGGCCAGCATGGCGGTGCGCAGGCCGCGAAAGACGAGGACCATCGCCAGTGCCAGCAGCGCGACGGCCCCGATCAGGCCAAGCTCCTCGGCGATCGCGGCGAAGATGAAGTCGGTCGGCAGCGCCGGGATCGGGAGCCGGCCGGAGATCGTCGGCAGGCCCTGCCCCAGCCCCTCCCCGAAGAGCCCGCCTCGTCCGAAGGCATACAGGGCCTGGACGGTCTGATATCCCGCGCCGCTCGGGTCGACGAACGGATCGATCCAGTTGTCGACTCGGATCCGGACGTGCGCGAACAGGTTGTAGGCCACGAATGAGCCGGCCACGAAGAGCAGGATGCCAAGGAGGACATAGCTGCGCCGCCCGGTGGCCACGAAGAGCATCGTCAGGAAGATCCCCAGGAAGAGGAGCGCCGTGCCCAGGTCGCGGCTGATGATGACGATCCCCATCACCAACACGAAGATGGCGACCATCGGCAGCAGGTAGGGCAGCGGCGGCACCCTGATCGGACCGATCCGCGCGCTGGCGTCCGACAGGACGGCGCGCTTCTCGGCCAGGTAGCCGGCGATGAAGATGACCAGCACGACCTTGATCGCCTCCCCGGGCTGGAAGCCGATGGGGCCGATGAAGATCCACAGGCGGGCGCCGTTCACCTCACGCCCGAAGAGGAAGGTGACGACCAGCAGCAGCGTGCCGGCCAGGGCCCAGGTGTACTTGTAGTGGCGCAGCACGCCGTCATCGCGGAACCGCGCCGCGATCAATAGCATGGCGCCAATCCCCACCCCGAACCAGAGCAGCTGGGTGCTCGCCATGCCGAGCTGCACGCCGAGGAGATCGGTCCCGAAGAGGCCCTGCGGCAGTCGGTTGAGCATCACGATGCCCACCCCGCCGATGGTCGCCACCACCGGCAGCAGCAGCTGGTCGCCCCGGTTCCCGGTCAGGCGCAGGGTGATGTGGGCGCCCAGCATCAGGCCGACGTAGCCGATCGCGACGCCCAGCGGTCCGGGATCGAGCGTGCCGGTCTGGGCGATATGGGTCACCGCGAAGCCGAGCGGGACCAGGAGCAGCAGGGGCAGGAGCAGACGCAGCTCGAGTGGGCGCGAGACCGCGCGCATCAGCGCTCCAGCCGCATCCGCACGCGCCCGATGGTTAGCTCGTCCCCGAAGGAGAGCGCCACCGGGCGATCGATCAGGTGACCGTTGACGTAGGTCCCATTGGTGCTGCCCTGGTCCTCGATGAACCAGCTGCGGCCCCGAAAGGTGAGCATCGCGTGACCGCCGCTCACGAAATCGTCGTCGATGAAGATGGTGCTGTTCACATTCCGGCCGATCGAGTTGATCGGGCCCAGAGCGATGGTGGTGCCGACCGCCGGCTCGTCGTCGGGAGACTCCATCACCGACAGGCGGCCGATCCCCGACTGGCTGGCCATCTGGGTCACCTCTGCGCTGCGCAGGTCGCGCAGCAGTGAGCGGGAGAATCCGAAGAGGATCACGTACAGGAGGGCAAGGAAGCCGAGCTGGAGGACCAGGAGCAGGAGCCGGAGTATCTCGCCGGTCATCCGCCAACCTGGAACTGGATCTCGGTGCTGCCGATCTGGATCGAGTCACCCGGCCCCAGGGCCACCTCGCTGACCGGCTGCCCGTTCACCCAGGAACCATTCCGGCTGCCGAGGTCGGCGAAGCTGTAGGCGCCGTGCTGGAGCTTCAGCTGGCAGTGATGGCGGCTCACCTCGGGGTCATCCACGATCACGTCGTTGTCGCTGGCCCGGCCGATGCTGATGAGCGCCCCGCCCAGGTCGAAGCGCACCAGCGCGGCCCCATCGGTGCGCACCAGCAGGAAGGCCCTGGTGGCGGAGTCCGGTGGTGCCACCTCGTGCCCGGCGCGGGCGAGGACCATCGTGTGCGCCGAGGGCTGCTCCGTCACCTGCTCGGCAACGCGCTCCCCCGCGTCGTCCACCACGTTGGCCGCGACGCGAACGTCACCTCGCGGCACCACGGGGTCAGCGACCAGGTGCACGCTGGCCCGCGCGACGAGGTGGTAGCGCTCGCGTCGGGCGCGCGTCGCCGCCCCGTGCGCCAGGTCGTCCTCCAGCGACCCCCGGAACGACTCGAATGCCGCGTAGTCGGTGGGGTGGAGGTGCAGGTCGTAACGGTTCGGAACGATGATCCCCGCCGCACCGAATGTCTTGCCGCTGTCCATTGCGCGCTCGATCCGCTTGGTCAGCAGGACCGGCTGCAGCGTTGCTCCCAGGCGTCCCGCCGGTGCCTCGAAGAGCCGTTCGAGGAACGCCTCGACCCGCGAGAGAATGCCCACCCGCCGATCCTAGCACGGGCCGCCGTCGCCTCCGCCGTACGGGACGGGCGGGGTACCAACGGCGCTCAACAAGGTACCAATGCGCCTGTGGGGAGCAGCGGAGGCGGGTCGGTATACTCCTTCTCCCTGGAGTTCCTCCCTCAAGAACCGGATGCCAAAGACCTGATGCCCGAAGCGCTGACCGAATCCTATTGCGAGCGGTGCGGCACTCGATACGAGTTCGCCGCCCCGACCAAGATGACGCCGATGCGCCGCACGCGCACGGTGATCTCGGGGTTCAAGAACTACGTCATGGGCCAGGACTCGCTCTCCGATTCGCTCACCGACGCCGTTCGCTCCCAGGAGGAGGCACTGGCATCGGCGCAGCTCGAAGCCTTCCATTCCTCGTTCAACTTCTGCATCGACTGCCGCCAGTACACCTGCATGAGCTGCTGGAATGACTCGGCCGGCCGGTGCCAGAGCTGCCAGCCGCTCCCGGCCACGGCGCCCCTCGCCGATCGCTTCGCGGCCACCCTCGGCGAGGTGGACCCGGACTACGCCATGCCGTTCCCGACGAGCGACAACGGCTCGTGGCCAGCCCTCGACCTCACGGAGCCGGCTCCCGAGCCCATCTGGGTCATGCCCGAGCCCAAGCCTGAGCCGGCCCCCGAGCCGGTCTGGGTGCCCGAACCGGAGCCAGAGGTCGTGGTGGTCGAGGCCGAGGCCGAGGCC
>JALYNS010000180.1 GCA_030773035.1 Chloroflexota bacterium | reverse complement strand
AGCCCGAGGTTTCGAACCTCGGCCGGCGGATGCCGGCGCACAGGCGCGCCGAGGAATGTGGACATGGTGACCTCCGTAGCGTGAGCGAGCAGCTGGTTGTGGTGACGAACGCTCCGGTGGCGACAGGCCCTCCCTCGTCCGATGGCTGCCGCTGAAATGCGTGCCGATCGGTCTGTTGCGAGCCTACCCAGGCACCCTTACCACGGGCTTATCGGGCGATAATCGAGGCCGGATGCCCCCCGTCATCACGCTCTCCATCTGGCTGACCCTCGGCGGCCTGCTGCTGCTGGGCGCTGGCCTCGTCCTTGTCCGCCGATCCGGCGCCCGGCCGGCGATGGGGCGCCGCCTGGCCGGCGCCAGGCAGGTCCGTGTCGGCGAGCTGCTCGCCCTTGGCCCCGCCGACCGCCTGCCACCGCGGCCGATCCGGGTCAGCGGTCGCGTTCGCTGCGCCGATCCGATCGTCACGGCGCGGGACGACCGGCTGGTGGCGCTGCACCGCGACGTGGAGGTTGCTGCGCCGGGCGGCGGGTGGAGGCGCATCGAGCGGCTGCGCGAGACCCGCTCGTTCGAGCTGTGGGACCACGATGGGTCGTTGACCCTCGATCCGGCCGAGGCCGCCGAGCCGCTCGTGACGCTGCCGCATGTATGGAGCGGCCCATCCGACGAGCTGGATGAGACCTATGCACCTGCCGTGGCACGGGTGACGGCCGAGCAGGGGGCGGTGCACCTCGCGAGGTCAAGCACGCGCATGGTCAGCGTGGTCGATCGACTCCTCGTGCTCGCGGTCGTGGGCCGCGATGTCGAGGGTCGCGCGGTCCTGGCCGCGCCGCGCGGTGGCTATATCCTCAGCGCGATGGAGCTCGACGACGCCATGCGGCTGCTGGGTGGACGTCGACCGAGAATGTTGCTGGCCGGGGCCGCCGGCGTGACGCTGTCGGTGGCCCTGTTCCTCGCGGCCGTGCTCCTCGCGATCGTCGGCCTGGCCACCGGCTGACCCTCCGAGTCCAGCCCAGTACCGGGTCGGGACCGTACGAACGGGGCATCGAGGCCGCGCCTACCCACTTCTACCATCCGGTGCACGGCACCTACCAGAAGTTCCAGTTTGGCTGATAGGGAGACCGTGGCATCGGACAGGAGCGCAAAGTGGCGCAATCAGCTCGCGACCGCGGGGAAGATCGGGGGGCGCTGGTCAGCGTCGCCCAGGCGGCCGCGCTCCTCGGCGTCCACCCCAACACCATCCGCGCCTGGACCGATGCCGGGCGGCTGCCGGCCTTCCGCATCAATGCCCGTGGCGACCGACGCTATCGGCAGGGCGACGTCGAGCGGCTGCTTGCCGAGGGCACCGGCAATGGCGCATCGCCCCAGCCGGACCGCCACGCGGCGGGCGAGCTGGCTGTCCTCGGCCGCCTGAGCACTGGCCCGGGCGCATCGGCAAACGCGACAGCGGCGTGCCGCACCGTGGTCGAGGCGCTGCGATCCCACCTGCGCGTGGCCCGCGTGGCGGCGTATCTCGCGCGAGAGAGTTCCGATGGCCTCCTGCACCTGGAGACGCACGCCGGCTACAAGACCTCCCCGCCGGAGACCCTCCAGGTGGCCGCCGAGGGCGATCACGGATCCGATGCGAATGCTGTTGCCGATGTCCAGGTCGGCCCTCTTCGGCGCCAGATCACGCTGCGCGCGGGTGGCGAGATCGTGGGTGCCCTGGTGCTGGAGGACGATCCCGGCGGCCCGCTCGCGAGCGTGGCCCTCTCCTTCCTGCGGACCGTGGCACAGGCAGTCGCGGGCAACGTGGTCACGGCCCGCATGCTGGCTCGCGCAAAGCGGGAGGTGGCCCGCTCCCGGGCGCTGCGCCATGTCGCACAGGAGCTGGCCGGGCAGCTTGACCTCCGCACCGTGCTCGACGACATCGTCGACCGGACCCGCACGCTCTTCGATGCCGACAAGGCCGGGCTGTGGCTGATCGAGGAGGGGGACTTCCCCTTCCATGTCGCCGCGGTGCGGGGAATCGGGGATGCCTTCCAGAGCCAGGTGCGCCAGCTGACCTGGGACACGCCGGCAGTTGGAGTGCAGGCCGCGCGCGAGCGACGCACGATCGTGATGCGCGACGCCGATACACGTGCGGGCGTCGGGGCCATGCAGCCCCTCTACCGGACGGAGGGGATCAAGACTGCCTGCCTTGTGCCGCTCGTCAGCCACGACCAGGCCCTGGGGGTCATCGGGTTGTTCCACACTCGTGATCGGGAATGGCCGGACGACGAGGTGGCACTGGCGCAGTCGTTCGCCAACCAGGCGGCTGTCGCCATCAGCAATGCGCGCCTCTACCGATCGGTGGCCGATCAGGCGGCCCGCATCCGCTCAATTCAGGACCTCTCCTCCCGCCTCAACCGCCTGACCGACGTGCAGGCGATCGCCGATGCCATCGTGTCGGAGGCCAGCTCGCTCGCTGCGTACCACGACATCCGGGTCTACGTCGTGAACTGGGAGACCGGCTTCTGTGAGCCGATCGCATTCACCGACCGGTTGCTGGGCGGGGGCGACTTCACAGAGAAGCTGCGGGTGGAGATCGGCGAGGGTTCGTTCACCGGTTGGGTGGCCGAGCATGGGGAGCCACTCCTGATCAACGACGCGCTGAACGACCTGCGCGGCCACACCATCGAGGGGACCGACGATATCGACGAGTCGATGCTGGTGGTCCCGATGGTGTTCGAGGGTCGCTCGGTCGGCGTGGTGGCGCTCTCCAAGCTGGGCAAGGACCAGTTCAGCACCGATGACCTCCAGACCATGACCATCTTCGCTGGCTACGCCGCCCAGGCGATCGCGAACGCCACCGCCTACGAGCGTCTTGAGCTGCAGTCGACCGAGCTCGCCCGCCAGCTGCAATCGCAGCGGCGCCTGTTGGAGATCAACGAGCGGCTTCTGTCGACCCTCGACCAGCAGCACGTGCTGGAGACGATTGCCGACGGCCTGCGGTCGGTCGTCCATTACGACAACCTGTCCATCTATCGCGCCGATCCGGAGAACCGAATCCTGGTGCCGGTCCTGACGCGCGAGCGCCACGCCGAGCAGGTGATGCGCTACATCGTTCCGTTCGGACGCGGCCTGATGGGCTGGGCCACGGACCACCGTGAGCCGGTGCTCGCCAACGATGCGCTCAACGACCCGCGCGCGATGCAGATCCCGGGCACTCCTGACGACCCAGAGGCGCTTGCCGTGGTGCCCCTCGTCAGCGGCGGTGAGGTGATCGGCTGCATGAACATCTCGCGCGTCGGCGGGGCGGGCAGCTACTTCAGCGAGAACGACTTCGAACTGATCAAGCTCTTCGCCGGCCAGGCTTCCATCGCGCTGCGCATCTCGGACACCCACCATGCCATGAGCCAGCGCGCCGATACCGACGCCCTCACGGGGCTCGGCAACCACGGTGCCTTCCAGCGCACCCTCGGCGAGCTGGTCGATGAGCTCACCACCTCGGCTGGGAAGGGCAAGGGCAAGCGAGCGCGGGCCAAGGAACAGCCGATCTCGCTTCTGATGATGGACCTCGACTCGTTCAAGGGCTACAACGACCGCCTCGGCCATCCCGCCGGGGACGCGCTGCTCCACGCGGTGGGCACTGCGATCTACGGCGCGGCACGGTCGGACGACCTGGTCTTCCGCTATGGCGGCGACGAGTTCGCGCTGGTGCTGCCCATGGTCGATGGTGCTGCTGCGGCCTCCATCGGAGACCGGGTCCGGCAGGCGGTCTTCCGCCTGACTGCCAACGACGCGACCCCGGTCACGATCTCGGTCGGCGTGGCCACGCTGCCCGGCGACGCGAGCGACAAGAACGGGCTGATCGGCGCCGCCGACACCGCCCTCTATTTCGGCAAGCAGTCCGGGGGCGACCGGGTTGTGCAGGCCAGCGACGTGCCGGGCGAGATGCGTGACCTGCGCGGGACGCTCGACCAGCTGGCTCGCACCGCCCTGCAGCACCCGGCCGACGCTCCGGCCGTGGCTCTCGGCAGCCGAACCACCCTCATCTCCGGCAACCCGGGCACCGAGGGCGATTGGGATGTGATCAACGCGCTCCTGTCGCTGGCCCGCTCGGTCGACGCGCGCGATCCTGCCGTCCGTGGGCACGCCGACCGGGTCGGGAACCTCTCCGTTCGGATCGCCAGCGAGCTGGGATGCCCGAGCCAGCAGACGGCCGAGATCGAGCTCGCAGCGCGCCTTCACGGCCTCGACATCATGGGTGCCAGCGAGCTGGAGCAGATCCAGTCGCTGCGGCCGGCGGCCCTCATCGTCCGCCAGCACCGGGCAGCGGCGGGCCCCGACGAATCAGGGATCGGGTCGCAGATCGTCTCGGTCGCAGACGTCTATGACACGCTCATGGCGACCCCGGCGGGCAAGCGGCGCGGCCGTGCCGCCGCGCTGGCGGACCTTCGCTCCGCGGTGGGGAAGCGGTACCGCGCCGAGGTGGTTGAGGCCCTCGCAACGGTCGTCGCGGCACGCCAGGACCGCGGCCAGCGTCGGCGCAGGGTCGACATGGCGGCTCGCGAGCGCGGGGCGGCCTGAACCAACTCTGACGGCGTGGCGCGCTATCATGGCGCTTCCCATGCCGACCTCCCAAACCGACGCTGCGCGCCGGCTGCGCGCCGTCGGGGTGCGGGCGCTGACCTCGCTGCTGGCCTCATTCATCGTGCTGGGCGGGTGCGCCGCGCCAAGCCCCACCCGGACCCCCAGCCCATCCCTGGGCGGCACCCCCAGCCCGACCGCCACGCCTGAGCCGACGCCCCTGCCGACCCCCCTCTTCAGCAACACGCCCGATCCGGAGCTGGTGGCTCTCATCCCAACCGAGGTGGCTGGACGAACGGTCCAGATCCCGCCGATCACCGAGTTCGCGTACACGCCGGGCGATATCGGCCAGGTCTATGGCGAGGTCGGGCTCCGCTTCGAGACGCTCCAGGTGGCGTACATCCCCCAGCCCCGCCTCTCGCTCTTCGCGATGCGGATGAATGCGCCCCACGCAACGACGGCCGGCCTCGAGCCGTACCTCGCGGAGGCGGGAAGGTACGTCGGCATCGCCGGGCTGCACCGTGATCCGTGGAAGCTGGAGGCGGTCGGGAACCACGTGGTCTGGTGGCGGCCGGAGGACAACGCCACGCTGAAGGGGACCCGCGTGTACACCTGGGCGCTGGACGGGCTCGTCTTCCTGATGATCGGAGTCGACGAGGCACAGAACCTGGCGATGCTGGCTGCCCTTCCGGGCGAGCCCGCGCCGACGCCGACCCAGCTCCCGTCCGCCAGCGGCAGCCCGAGCATCGAGCCCTCCGCCCCGGCCAGCTGAGCGGGGGCGGGGGCGGCATCGGTCTATCATCGGTCGCGTGCTGAACGGACGCGGGACCCCGCCATGAGCGGCTCGGGGGAGTGGGACGCCGACGCCCCGGACGACCGCCTCTCGCGCAAGCGGGACCGCCTGGCGCGCCTTCTGCGCGTTGCCTCGATCCTGTATGCCAGCGGAAGTGGCGATTCCGGCGTCCCCGTGACGGAGATCGCACGGCTCACGGGTATGACCACACGGACCGTGTACCGCGACATCCGAGCCCTGGAAGAGGAGCTGGCGATGCCCATCTTCCAGGCGGGCAAGGGGCGCTACGGGATCGAGAAGAAGTACTTCCTCCCGCCACTGCACCTCTCGGTGCCGGAGGCCGTCGTCTTCTTCCTTGCGTCGCGATTGATCGCGCGCTGGTCGGACGCCTATGACCAGGCGGTGGTCAGCGCCTTCACCAAGCTGGCCGACCTCCTGCCGCAGCCGATCGCGAGGCATGTGGCGGTGGCGATGCTGACCGTGGGCGCGGCCGAGCCAAACGACGAGTTCGTGCGGAACTTCGCGCACGTCGCGCAGGCCTGGGCCGAGGGGCGGGTGGTCGAGTTCGACTACGAGCCCGCCGACGGCGAGCGTCGCCGGGCCCGCGTGCAGCCCTACTTCCTCGAGCCCGATGCGGCAGGACGCAGCGTCTACCTGATCGGCTTCGACGAGACGGTCAAGGCGATGCGCACCTACAAGGTCGAGCGGATCCGCAGCTCGACGCTCACGGCGGATCGATACGAGATCCCCGATGGCTTCGACCCCGACCGATGGCTGGCTCATTCGTGGGGCATCTGGTCGTCGGACACGACGGCGACCGCCGACGTCCATCTGCGCTTCGATGCGTCAGTCGCGCAGCGCGTCGGAGAGGCGGTCTGGCACCGCTCCCAGAAGCTGGTCGAGCTGTCCGATGGCCGGGTCGAGCTGACCCTGACCGTGGCCGGGATCGTCGAGATCCGCCCCTGGATCCTGTCGTGGGGCGATGCCGTCGAGGTGCTGGCGCCGCCCGAGCTGCGCGAGTCGGTGGCGCGGTCGGTGCGGGGCGCCTCTGCGCGCTACGACGCGTGACCGCTGCCCGGATCGAGGCGGAGCTCAAGTTCTGGGCCGACGACGAGGCGCCGCTCCGCGAGCTGGCGACGGCGACCAGGCTGGGGCCGGCCGAGCTGCTCTCGGCTCGGATCGTGGACGAGGTGGATCGCTACCTGGACACTGCCGACCTGCGCCTGGCCACAGCCCGCTGGGCGTGCCGGCTGCGCAGCCGGGACGGCCGCACATTCGTCTCGCTGAAGGGCCCATCTGAGCACGAGCCGGGGGACGCGCTGCACCGCCGGCCGGAGGTCGAGGGGCCCGTCGGGCCGGGGCTGCTGCCCCGGGCGTGGCCGCCGTCGGCCGCCCGCGATCAGCTCCTGGCGATGACCGCCGGCGCCGCACTGGTCGAGCGCTTCAGCCTCGAGCAGCAGCGAACCGAACGAGCGGTCCTCGTCGACGGCGCGCGTATCGGCCTGCTGTCGCTCGACCGCGGGACGATCGTGCGGCGGGGCGTCGAGGTCGGGCGGCTGGCGGTCGTGGAGCTCGAGCTCGATCCGGCCGCTCTGGAGAAGGGGATGGATCACGCGTCGCTGGCGGTAGCCCTGGCCGCGGTGCCCGGCCTCGTCGCGGATCCGTCGAGCAAGCTCGAGCGGGCATTGGCGCTGCTCAGCGGCTGAGGGGCAGGTCAGTCTCCGAGCGGAAGTCGGAGGATGAGCGCCAGGGTCGGCCGCGGACGCGGCTCGGGTGCCGCAACGGGAGCTCGGAGCCAGGCGTCGCCGGCCGCCCCGGCCCGGTGCCGGGCGCCGAGCTGTCGCGCCGAGAGTGCGTCGATCCCAAGCCCGGCCAGCGCCTCGGCCACCAGCGTCCCGTCGCCGGTGTAGGCGCGTCCAACGGTGACCCGGTCGCCGGCCGTGAGGATCGCCTCCAGCCATCGGCGCCGGACGGCGAACGAGCGGCCGACGACCGGCTGACCGCCGCTCCAGAGCAGGTCGCTGGCGACATAGGCGGGGCGGCCGGGACGCCCCTGGCCGACGAGGCGGGCACGCAGCAGGTCCGCGTCCGGGCGCGCGGCGTCGTCGAGGACGATCAGCGTCCCGTCCAGCACGACGCCGTCCTCGGCGAGCTGGCCGGGCATCTCGGCCAGCTCCGGAAACGCCGCCATCGCATCGGCCAGGCCGGCCACCTGGAGGCGGAGCTCACCCCGCTCGCAGAAGGCGATCGCCCGTGCCCCCGGCCACCACGGCTCGAAGAGGTAGCCGGGATCGTCGAAGGGGGCGTCGACATCGGTCGCCTCCATCGGCGAGATGCGAGATGGCAGGCGGCGATGTGAGGAGTCGCTCGGAGACGCGACCGGGAGGGAGAGCTGGTCCGCCGCCACGCAGGCCGGCTAGGCGCTCTTGCGGCGCCGCGGGGTCGCGGGCTCCGCTGCTGCCGGCTCGGCGGCACCGTCGCGACGCGCCTCGCGCGCGGCTGCCACGCTCGCCTCGAGGGCTGCCATCAGGTCGCCGATCTTGGTCGGCTCGACGCGCTCGGCGCGTACCGGCTCCTCGCCGGCCACCTTCGACTCGATCACGGCCATCAGCGCCTTGCGGTAGTCATCCCGATAGTCATCCGCGGAGAAGTCGCCGGCCATCGAGGCGATCAGCTGCTCGGCCATCTTGCGTTCGGCCGGCTTCACCTCGATCTCCTCATCGGGGATGTTCAACTCGTCGAGCGAGCGCACCTCATCGGGCCAGTGGAGGGTGGTCAGGAGCATGGTCTTGGTGTACGGGTTGAGCGCGGCCAACTGCTCGCGATCCTTCAGCACGATCTTGCAGATGGCGGTCTTGCCCTTCTCGGCGAGAACCTGCCGCAGCAGCTCGAATGCCTTGCGCCCGATCGGGTCCGGCTCCAGGTAGTAGGCCTGCTTCACGAACTCGATCCCCTGGCCCTCGCGATGCGCATCCACCACCATCTCGATCTCGATCGCGCGCACCGTCTTCAAGGGGACCGAATCGAAGTCCTCATCCGTGACGACGACGTAGCGCCCCTTGCTCCACTCGTAGCCGCGCACCGTCTCGGAGCGTGGCACCACCGCGTCGTGGAAGGGGCAGTAGATCTTCATCTGGATCCGGTTGCCGCAGCTGGCGTGCAGCATGTTGAAGCCGATGCCGCCGCTCTCGGTCGCCAGGTACAGCTTGACCGGGATCGTGACCAGCCCGAACTGGATCGCCCCGCGCCACATCGATCGTGCCATGAAGGGCGCCATGCTACACCGGGAGCGCAACGGGGCCCGATCTCGACGAAAGAACGCGCGGCCGGCAGGACCATCACCTCATAGGCAGGCTCCCGCAGACCGGCAAGACTGATCGAATGACGACCTCAGAGGAGCTGTGCACCCTCTGGCCCGGTGATCGCCACCAGTGCGCTGACGACCTCGCTGCCCTCCCGCGCAAGCCGATAGCGGTGCTCGATCCGCACGGCCCGCGACAGCATCGCGCTCACGGGGCAGTAGGCCGTGGCGGAGAGCTCGATGGCCCGCCGCAATGCCTCGGGCTGGACCTCACCAGAGACCTGGTGCTCGATCACGATGCTGGTGTAGACCTGCGGGTGCTCGTCCGCCTTCTCGGCGGTGACCGCGATCCGGTAGCTGGCAGCTGGCTGGCGCTTCTTGCGCAGGATGCTGCCGACATCCATCGAGGTACAGCCCGCCAGGACGGCCAACAGCGATTCGGTCGGTCCCGCACCAGCGCGCAGCTCGCCGGCGTTGCCCGTGTCGAAGGTCAGATTGAAGCCCGTCCCGGTGACGACGTCGACGCGCAGCGCACCCTGCGGATCGACGACGGTGGCCAGCACCGAGACCGTCGTGGGCATGTCAAGAGCCTAGCAGTCGGAGGTTCCCGATGCGCCTGATCCATCCTGCCATCGTCCGCGGCTTCCGCGATAACGCGCTGACGGTGGCGCTCGCGATGCTGGTCGCGGGGGGCATTGCGCTCCTGCTGATGTCGCTCCTGCCACCGACCCGCGTGGCGCCCATCGCGCTGCTCGGGCTGTCAGCCGCGATGGGGCTCGGGGTGGGCGCAGGGCTTGCCTGGCGGGCCGTCCGAAAGACGCGTCGCCGCCGCGAACGGATCAGCGACGACCTCGGCCGCATGCTTGCGCCGGCCTTCGACGAC
Organism: Chloroflexota bacterium; assembly: GCA_030773035.1. Classification (GTDB taxonomy): domain Bacteria; phylum Chloroflexota; class Limnocylindria; order QHBO01; family QHBO01; genus CF-167. The sequence goes on along the minus strand of JALYNS010000180.1, from coordinate 6,054 downwards.
ACCTATACCCTGGTCCTGGCGCCGCGCCTGCCGGGCGTGCCCGACGACCTCGCCGGGCTGCTCGTGGGACCGGCCGGTGTGATGGCCTTCGTCGCTCGCCGCTGGCGTGGTCGCTATCGGGTTCGCGGCCGCGGCTGGGAGTTCGACACCCGGTCGCGGGCGGGCTGGATCCCGACTTTGACCAACCCCTCCTTCGACGCGGACGCGGTGGCGGATGCCGTAACGCGCTGGACGCGGGCCAACCTGGACGACCCGAATGTCGCGATCTCACCCGCCGTGGCCTTCCCGCGCACCTACTCGACGGTTGTGCTCGAGGAGCCGACCGGGGAGGTTGTCACCGCCGACAACGCTCCGTGGTGGGCGCAGAGCGTTGGTCGCGTGCAGCGGCTCGATCCGCGCCGCGCCGCACGGTTCGTCGACGCGGTGCTCAGCGCGTCGGAGGCCGAGGCACGGGGCACGGCCCACGCTGCCTCACCGAACCTGGCCTAGCCCTCACCCTGCCGGCGCTTCAGCCGCGCCGACAGGCACTACTCCCCGCCCGTCTCCCCGGTCGCGGAAATCCGCTCCGTCTCGCCCTTCGCCCCGCGGGCCAGCAGGATGCGACCGCTGGCCTGGGCGCTGAAGAGCTGCTCGACGGTCGCGAGCTGGTCGATCTCGGCAGGGGTCTTGTCGTCGCGGATGCGGACGATGCGCGGGAAGCGCATGGCGAAGCCGCTCTTGTGCCTCGCGCTGCGCATGATCCGGTCGAAGGCGATCTCGACCACGACCTGCGGCACGACGGTCCGGTAGCGCCCGAAGTCACGCAGCGTGATCCCCTGAAAGAGCTCGGTCATGGTCGCGATCTCGGCATCGGTCAGGCCGGTGTAGGCCTTGCCAATGGTGAGCAGCGTCTCGCCGTCCGGGCCGCGGATCGCGAAGGTGTAGTCCGACAGGACCCCGCGGCGCTTGCCGTGTCCCCACTCCACCCCGACCACCACGCAGTCGAGCGTGGCGAGCGCCTTCTTCAGCTTCAGCCAACCGAGCCCACGCCGACCCGGCTGGTAGGCCGATGCCGGGTCCTTGATCATCAGCCCCTCGTTCCGTCGTTCCCGGGCGTCGTCGAAGTGCGCCTCCACCTCGGCCGCCGAGCGCGCGGTGGCCAGGTGCGACTCGAGGAACCGCTCGCCGGTTCGCTCGGGCAGTCTTAGGGCCTCGAGCGCAGCGCGTCGCTCCCGCAGCGGCACCTCGAGCAGGTCGCGCCCATCCAGGTGCAGCAGGTCGAAGGCGACCAGGACCACCGGCACCTGCTCAAGCAGCTCGGGGCCGGGATCCACGCGCCCGAGACGAGTCTGCAGGCTGGCGAAGTCGAGCACCGATCCGGCCCGATACGGCACCAGCTCCCCGTCGATCACGAGCCGGTGCTTCAGGCGCGTCACTGCCCCTGCGACCTCCGGGAACGAGACGGTGATCTCGTTCAGGTCGCGCGAGAAGAGCTGGGGAGCAGCGCCGGCGCCGCGGAGATGCAGCTGGGCGCGTATGCCGTCGTACTTGTCCTCGATCCATGCCTCGCCCCCGACCCGGCGGATCACCTCCTCAGCATCGGCAACGGGCGTGGCGAGCATGAAACGGATCGGGCGTCCCAGGTGCAGGGCCGCCTCCGCGAGACGGTCGCCGCGGGCCAGCACGGCCGCCTCGCCGGGCTCCCCCACCAGCATCAGCGCCCGGCGCACCGACTCGATCGGGCGGTCGAAGGCGGCGGCGATCGCCTCCTCCAGCAGCCCCTCCCGCAGCCCGATGCGCAGCTCCCGGGCGGCGATCCGCCCCACGAAGCGCGCCTCCGCGGCGGTCGCCCGTCCGAAAAGGGCGGTCATGGCCGCGACCCGCGCAGCCGTGCTCCCGGCCGACCGCATGGCGCGGAATGCCGCATCGACCGCGGTCACGGTCAGCGGCTTGCCCACTGGGTCGCGCCCGGTGAGCAGCTCGCTGGCCGCGTCGCCGAAGTCGGAGTGGCGGAGGTATGCGGCGTACAGCGCCTGCTCGTCCGCGCCGGTCGCGGCGGCGAGCGCCTGGCTCTGCTGCACCCATCCGAGCCCGAGCTTGTCGGCGGCCCCGGGGAGCGGCCTGCCGGCGAAGAAGGTCGCCACGATCGGCAGGTCGTCGGGCGGCAGGTCGCGCAGGTAGGACGCCAGCAGGTCGCGCTTGCTCAGCTTGGAGGTGGTGGCGGCCACCGCTTCGGCGGTCCGCGCGAACTCGGCGAACGGGCTCGAGGGCATGACCAAGTCTACGGGGGGCGGACCTCGTCCTTGACGCAGCCCATCCGTCCATTCAGGCTTTTCTGCGATGCACCCATTCCTGCGCAACGTGGTGATCGGCGTTGTCGGGCTGTTGATCGCGGCCGGCCTCACCGCCATGGCGGTCATCGGCGACGACTCGAACCTGTCGGTGGCGGCCATGCTGGCTTCGGCGCTGATCGCGGTGGCAATCGGCATCTTCCTCTTCGTCCAGGGCTGGATCTGGTCGCAGCGGGCCTACCGCAGCCGATCGGCCGGGATGTCGGTGGCGATCGCGCTGGGCGGCGGACTGATGATCGTGCTCTCCGCGGTCGCGCTCGCGGGTGCGGTGATCCTGGTGGTGCTCTTCTACCTGTAGGCCCCTTGCTACGATGGGGCTGTCACGCGCCCCCATCGTCTAGAGGCCTAGGACGCCACCCTTTCAAGGTGGAGATCACCGGTTCGAATCCGGTTGGGGGCACCACCAGCCCCGCTCGACCAGCGTCAGACGTGATTGATCTCGACCCGGTCCCCGCAGTCGGGGCAATAGAGGAGCAGCAGCTTGGGGTCGTCGGGAAGCGGGCGCCAGGAGTAGACCATCTCCTCGGTGACGCGCTCGCCGCAATGCGGACACTCCGCCCCGATCTCGAGCCATTGGTCGCGCGGGACGTTCTGGCGGCCCACCTATGCGGGCTCGTCCGTGGACCCGTCTCCGTCGCCGGCCGGCGCAGGTGGCGCCCAACCAGGCTTGCCGACGGGGTTCGTTGCGCTCGGCGCGTCCGGCGCCGCGCCGTCGGCGGCGAGGATCGCGGCCCTCGTGCTCTCGGCCTTCTTCGAGGGGGCCAGCAGCGGGTACGCGCGCGCCTGGTAGCCGGGCCACAGACCAACGGCCCCGTCGCGGATCATCACCTGCGAACGTCGGAAGGAGCCTGTCACGTCGCCGGCCGAGCGGTCGAGCACTTCGAAGTCGCGGCCTGTGACCTGGCGGAGCGCCGGCGGAAGCGTCTCGACCAGGTCGTCCGGGTTCGGGTCGGCGGCGAGGGCGATCTCCAGCGCCGCGAGCACCTGCTCGTCGCGCAGTTCGCGCGGAAACGGGCGGGCGATGTAGGCCATCCGCCGGTCGCGGCTGGGCCCCTTCAGGGTGCGGACCAGGGACTTGATCATCGGGTCGAGATTGTAGCGTCGCCGAGCGGAAGCCACGGGTCGGACGGCGGTGGGGGCGCGTCCAGCAGCCGTTGCTATACTCCTTGACCCGTGAGGCATCCCTGCATCGGCGCAGCCTGAGACCGCCCGGCGCGCTGCGCCAATCCAACCCGCTATAGGAGAGACCCCATCACCGTGCGCGTCAGAAAGGCCGTCCTGCCCGCGGCCGGCTTCGGAACCCGCTTCCTGCCCGCCACCAAGGCCATCCCCAAGGAGATGGTGACCCTGGTCGACCGCCCGATCATCCAGTACGCGGTGGAGGAGGCGGTCTCCTCGGGGATCGAGCAGATCATCATCGTCATCGCCAGCGGGCGGAGCACCATCGAGGAGCATTTCGACTCGCACCCGGCCCTGGAGCGCTGGCTGGAAGAGCGCGGCGACATCGAGATGCTGCGCGCGGTGCGGCGCATCTCCGAGATCGGCACCATCGCGTTCGTCCACCAGAAGGAGCAGCTCGGGCTCGGGCACGCGGTGCTGATGGCCAAGGAGCTGGTCGGTGATGAGCCGTTCGCCGTGCTCCTCTCCGACGACGTGATGCTCAACGTGGGCGGCAAGCCGGTGACCCAGCAGCTGATCGAGCAGCACGTCGCGCATCGCGGCTCGGTGATCGCGTTGCAGCGCGTCCCGCGCGAGGACGTCGGCCGCTACGGGATCGTGGCGCCGCGGCGCGAGGAGGGGCGGCTGGTCGAGATCGGCGACCTCGTCGAGAAGCCGTCGGTGGAGGATGCGCCGTCGGACCTCGCGGTCCTGGGACGCTACATCCTGAGCCCCAAGATCTTCGACAAGCTGGAGACGACCCAGCGCGGCGCCGGCGGCGAGATCCAGCTGACCGACGCGATCCGCGCCCTCTCGGCCGAGCAGCCGGTCTTCGGGTACCAGTTCGAGGGAGTGCGGCATGACGCCGGCACCAGGCTCGGCTGGCTGAAGGCCAACATCGCCATGTCGCTCGACTCCGACCTGGCGGACGAGGTGCGCGCCCACGTTCGCGGCCTCGACCTGCGAGACTAGCCCGCTGTGGAGATGATCGGCCTGCTGATCGGCGGGCGCTATCGGCTCATTGCACCCCTCGGCGAGGGCGGGATGGCAACGCTGTGGCGCGCCATGGACGAGCAGCTCGACCGCGAGGTCGCCGTCAAGCTCCTCCGTCCCCAGTTCGGCAACGACCCCGGTTTCGCGGCCCGCTTCAAGCAGGAGGCCCGCTCAGCCGGCTCGCTCTCCCATCCGAACATCGTGTCCGTTTACGACTACGGGACCGATGCGGAGACCGGGGGCCAGTTCATCGTCATGCAGCTGATCGACGGCGACGACCTGGCCGCCATCCTCAAGAAGAGCGGGCCGCTCAAGGTCGATGATGCGGTGCGCATCGCCCTTGGTGTGGCGTCGGCGCTGGAGGCGGCTCATCGGCGCGGGATCGTGCACCGCGATGTGAAGCCGGGGAACATCCTGATCGACCACGACGTAAAGGTGACCGACTTCGGCATTGCCCGGGCGGTCGCCGAGGCCTCCATGACGGTCACCGGCACCACCCTCGGATCGGTCCACTACTTCAGCCCGGAGCAGGCGCGGGGGGACGAGGTGACCGGCCAGTCCGACGTCTACGCGCTTGGCATCGTGCTGTACGAGATGCTCACCGGACGGCGTCCGTTCGAGGGAGATTCCGCAGCCGGCGTGGCGCTCAAGCGGCTGAGCGAGGACCCGCTGCCGCCGACCGTCCACGGACCGGTGCCGCCCGCCCTGTCGGCGATCGTGATGCGCGCCCTCGAGCGCGACCCGGCGAACCGATTCCCCGATGCCGGTGCCTTCGCCGAGGCGCTCCGTGTCTGGCAGAGCAACCCCGACGTCCCCGGGGCCGATGTGCCGGTCGTGCTGCCCGTACCCACCCCCGCTGCCGGCGAGCCGACCGTCTACGTCCCGCCGCGGGTGACCCTCCCGTCGGATCGCGCGGCGATCTCGGGCATGCCACCCGGCGGGGGCGGCGGCCCCCCGCGGCGCCGCCCGATGGCCACCTACGCCGGGCCGCCCCGCGACCGGCAACCATGGTGGATCTGGCTGCTGGGTGTGCTGGCGGTGGTCCTGCTGGCGACGATCGGCTTCCTCGGAGCATCGGTGCTCGGTGGGCTGGGGCCCAACAACCCCACCGCCACCCCGGTGAGCTCCGGCCTGACCGTCCCCAACTGGGTCGGGCAGCCAATCGCCGGAGTCCGCGAGGACGCCAATCGGCGGGACATTCGGATTAACGTGCGGCCGGAGCCGAGCGACACGGTGCCGGTCGATGAGGTCATCCGCACCTCGCCCGAGTCGGGAACGGCCATTGAGCAGAGTGACACCGTCCAGGTCTTCGTCAGCTCCGGCACGGAGCAGGTGCCGGTGCCGATACTCATCGGGCAGACCCGCGAGGAAGCGAGCGCCACCCTCCAGTCGAAGGGCCTGGTCCTGGGGACTGTCGACTCCGAGTTCTCCGACAGGACGGCCGGCGAGGTGATCCGCACCGACCCGAGTGCCGGCGTGCCGGTCGGCAAGGGGGGCCAGGTCAACATCGTCCTCTCGAAAGGCCCGGAGCCGACGCCGCCCCCGTCTCCGTCCCCGACGCCCCCGCCGCCGC
>JALYNS010000179.1 GCA_030773035.1 Chloroflexota bacterium | reverse complement strand
CGACGCACCTTCCTGCAGCTGGTCGACCCGCGCGAGATGCCGGACGACCTGGTGGAGACGGTGCGCCGCATGAAGTTCCAGGGCGTCTCGTCCAAGGTCAACTTCGCGCTGGACGGCCTGCCGAAGTATCCGCCGCTCGGCGACCGGGAAGACATGTACCGCGGCTTCATGAACATCGGTCCTTCAATGGACTACCTCGAGCGGGCCTTCGACGAGGCGAAGTACGGGTGGTACAGCCAGAATCCGTACGTCGACTGTGCCATCCAGTCGACGATCGACCCCGACATGGCGCCGCCCGGCAAGCACGTCCTTTCGTGCTTCGTGCAGTACACGCCCTACCGGCTGCGGGAGAGCGACTGGGACACCGAGCGCGACAACCTGGGGAACGTGGTGCAGGCCACGCTGGAGCGCTACTTCCCGGGCTTTGGCGACCTGGTCCTGCAGCGCGAGGTGGTGACCCCGCTCGACATCGAGCGGGTCACGGGCCTGAGCGAGGGGAACATCTTCGCCGGCGAGCTGTTGGCGCCCCAGATGTTCTTCTTCCGGCCTGCTCCCGGATGGGCTCAATATCGAACCCCGATCGACGGCTACTACCAATGTGGTTCCGGGACTCACCCCAGCGGCTGCGTGATGGGCGCGCCGGGCCGGCTGGCGGCGGGCGAGATCCTCAAGGACCGGGCACGGCAGACCGGCTGATCGATGGGAATGCGGATCGTGAGCGCCGAGGAATCCGTCGCCGGGGTGAGTGATGGGAACACCATCTTCGTCCAGGGCGGGGCGGCCACGCCGACGGCCTTGCTGGCGGCGCTGGCAGCACGTGCGCGGGAGTTGGCCGGCGTCACGACCGTCGGCCTCCACCTCGAGGGGCCGTGCCCGCACCTGGAACCCGGCATGGCCGGGCACATTCGGCACCGGGCCCTGTTCATCGGTCCGAATGCTCGCGATGCGGTAAACGAAGGACGGGCGGACTACGTCCCGATCTTCCTGTCCGATATCCCGCAGCTCTTCAGCCGCGGGATCCTGAGGCTCGACGCTGCATTCATCAACGTCAGCCCGCCTGACGCCCATGGCTTCTGCTCGCTCGGTACCAGTGTCGACGCGACCTTGTCCGCGGCGCATAGCGCTCGTACCGTCATCGCGCAGCTCAATCCGGGAATGCCGCGCACGCTGGGTGACAGTTTCGTGCATGTCGACCAGATCGACCTGGCGGTGGAGGTGAATCAGCCGCCGCATGAGCATCCGGTTGCGGTCATCGGCGAGGTGGAGCGTCAGATCGGTGCTCACGTTTCGGAGCTCGTGCCTGATGGGGCCACGCTGCAGCTCGGCATCGGGGCCATTCCGACCGCGGTAGGGAAAGCGCTGCTCGGCAAGCGCGACCTGGGAATCCACACCGAGTTGTTCACCGACACGGTGGTTGACCTCGTGGAGGCCGGCGCCCTGACCGGCGCGGCCAAGGAGATCAACCGTGGCAAGATCGTCTCGGCCTTTGTCCTCGGCACACAGCGCTTGTATCGCTTCATCGATGACAACCCCATGGTCGAGATGCGGCCGGTCGACTACACCAACGACACCTCCGTCATCCGGCGATTCCGGCGCATGGTGGCCGTCAACTCGGCCATCGAGGTCGACCTTTCGGGGCAGGTCGTGGCCGACTCGATCGGTCGCCGGCTGTATTCCGGTGTTGGCGGCCAGATGGACTTCATTCGCGGGGCGGCGCTGGCGGAGGAGGGGCGGGCGATCATCGCCCTGCCGTCCACTGCGGCGGGGGGATCGGCATCACGCATCGTGGCCAGCCTGCGCGAGGGGGCCGGGGTCGTGACCACGCGGGCCCACGTGCGCACCATCGTGACTGAATGGGGCGTGGCCGAGCTCTTTGGCCGCTCGATGGCGGAGCGCGCACACGCGCTCATCGCCATTGCCCACCCGGACTTCCGCGACGAATTGACGCTGGCCGCCCGCCGGTTGCACCTGGACCAGTAGCTGCCGGCTCGGGCGGCGTGCCGGCTGGCGGTGGGATCCGATCCTTCGGCGGTGTGCCGGATGGCCCTTCACGAGAGGACGCTCGGCACTCGGATCGGCCGCCCTCGGCATCCACGATCAGCGCATGGTTCCCGACGACATCCGGGTCCGGCGGGTCGCATCTGGCGACGCGCACCAGCTCGAGCGCTTCTACGCCAACCTCACGGCAGACAGTCGCGTGTCCCGATTCTACGGCGCGCGCTTCGGCATCAGCCACGAGGAGGCCGAGCGATACGCGGCGGCTGACCATCGGCGGCGCGATGGCTTCGTGGCCACGGCCAACGGCCGGATCGTGGGCCACCTCGTGCTCGAACCGTTGAGCCCTGGAATCGAGGAGCTGGCGGTGGTCGTCGACGACCGCGTCCAGCACCAGGGCATCGGGACGCTCCTTCTGGCGGCGGCAGTTGCGTCGGCTCGCCTTCGCGGCATCCGGCGTCTCGTGGCCTGGGTCCGGGCCGAGAACAGCGCCATGCGACATCTGCTCACGGGAGGCCACCACCCGGTCCGCCTCGGCTGGGAGGGACCGGTGGCGCGCTATGAGCTGGAGGTGCCGGTGGATCTGCCGCGGGGAATGGCCGCCTGATCGGTTCCAGGCGCCGGCGGCCAGCGTCAGAGTCGACGTCTCACGGCAAGTCGAGATACGTGCTGTAACCCGTCGAGCACATCCCCTCAGGCCGGCGATCGATGGAGGTGGCGACGAGGTGCCGGCAGTCGAGGCATTCATCCACCCGAACCTCGTGGCCAGCCTCGGGCCGATTCAGCCCGGGGCACCGGACGCGACCGCCCGCGACCGGGCGTTCATGGTTGCGACACACGATCCATCCGATCTCGATCAAGGCCAATCAGTTCACCCTCGGTTTCGTGAGGACCGGCGAGCAACGACTCCCCGATTCCCGGGTCACCTCAATCGTCTGCGACGGCGATGCCCGGGCACAGGGCCAAACGGACCCAAAGGAAAAGCCCGGCCGGGCCATGTGATGCGCGATGCGAATGAGGCGGTAGCCTATCCACGTGGCGAGACACACTGAATCAGCCCCAGATGGTCCGGGCCTTCCGCCGGCGCTCCTGGCACTGGACGCCGCGGTCCGCGGGATCAGCGGCCTTCTCGACGTCGACCAGGTCCTGCAGCTCATCGTCGACGGTGTGCGTGAGCTCGTGGCAGCCGAGTACGCGGCGCTCGGTATCGTGGATGAGGCCGGCCTGATCACGAAGTTCGTCACGAGTGGGATCAGCACTGAAGAGCGCCGGGCCATCGGCGACCTGCCGCGCGGCCATGGCCTCCTCGGCCTCATCATCCGCGAGAATCGTTCGTATCGGATCCCGAACATCGCATCCCATCCAGAGAGCTACGGCTTTCCGCCCAACCATCCGCCGATGGCCTCGTTCCTGGGAGCACCGGCGACGGTCCGCGGCGAAGTCGTCGGCCGGCTCTATCTGACCAACAAGCGGAACGCTGAAGAGTTCAGCGCCGACGACCAGACGCTGGTCGAGACGTTCGCGCTGCACGCTGCCATCGCCATCGACAATGCCCGCCTCTATGGGCAGGTGAAGCGCCTGGCGGTGGTTGGCGAGCAGGACCGCATCAGCCGCGACCTTCACGACAGCGTCATCCAGAGCATCTACGCCGTGACCCTCGCACTCGACGACGTCCCTGAGCTGGTCAGTGAGGCGAACATCGAGGCGAGCCGGCGCGTCGATGACGCCATCGATGCCCTGCACGCTGTGATCCGGGACATCCGCAACTTCATCTTCGGCCTCCGCCCCCTGCTCGAACTGGGCAGCCTGCTCGACGGACTTCGAACGCTGGCGGATGAGCTGAGCCGCAACACGACCACCGAGACCGACGTCGTGGGGGACGAGCCGAAGGACATCTCCATCGAGGTCGTTGCCGAGCTGCTGGCCATCGCCCGCGAGGCGCTGGCCAACGTCGCGCGGCATTCAGGCGCCACCCACGCCTCGATACGGCTCGCGATGTCCGACAACGGCGTGCGGCTGGAAATCATCGACAACGGCCTGGGCTTCGAGCCCAAGGTGCTTGTCGCTCGAGGGCATCACGGGCTGGCCAATATGCGGGCGCGCGCCGAGGGGCTGATGGGCACTTTCGAGATCGAGAGCGCCGCTAGCGGTGGCACCCGTATCATCGTGGTCATTCCACGCACTGCGACGCGGCGAGGAGCGAACCAATGACGCCAGAACAGCCACTGCGTCCCCTGCGCCTGCTGGTCGTCGACGACCACGAGGTGGTGCGTCAGGGCCTGGTGTCGCTGCTTGACCGCCGATCCGGGTTCGACGTCGTGGCCCAGGCGGGGTCGGTCGCCGAGTCGATCGCACTGGCGGCCCGCCATGAGCCGGACCTGGTGATCATGGATGTGCGCCTGCCCGACGGCTCCGGCATCGAGGCCTGCCGCGAGATCCGCGCGGCGCGATCACAGACGCGGGTCATCATGCTCACCAGCTACCCCGACGAGGAGGCGGTCTTGTCCGCCATCATCGCCGGCGCCAGCGGCTACCTGCTGAAGCAGATTCGCGGCCGCGACCTCATCAGCGCGCTGGAGTCGGTCGGCCGCGGGGAGTCGCTGCTCGATCCTGCGGTGACCGAAAAGGTGCTCGAGCGGGTCAGGCGCATAGCCAGCGGCTCAGCTACCGACGAGCTCGCGGAGCTGACCAGCCAGGAGCGCAAGATCCTGCTGCTGGTGGCGGAGGGCAAGACCAACAAGGAGATCGCAGCCGACGTCTTCCTGTCTGACAAGACGGTCAAGAACTACGTCAGCAGCATCCTGTCCAAGCTGAACCTTCAGCGCCGGTCTCAGGCGGCCGCCTTCATGGCCAAGCGCCACCTGGTGCCGCCCGACGGCACCTAGCCGGCACCGCTCGCGGCCGCGTGATCGAGCTCGTTCAGCAGCCAGCGCGCCGTGCCTTCCGCGGCAATGTGGAGCAGGGCCCGATCGGCAATCCGACCCAGAAAGCCACCCGGCGGCGCATACCAGCCGGAGAGGGTCAGCTCCGCGCCCTGTGCCACGATGGTCCCCGAGAAGACAGGGAAGAGCGGCGCGAGCGTGGCGGCTCGCCAGCCGACCTCGAGCTGCCAGCCATCCTCGCGCGCCTGGATGGGGCCGATGTCGACGAACGCCGCCTTGCGGAAGGTCACCAGCGACGGCCGATCGCTCACGCGTAGCCGCAGGTCGGCTTGGTGGCGGTGCATTCCGGACGGTCGGGCCTTGATCTCGGGACCGAGCCACGCGCGCGCCGTGCGGATCGCCCAAGCCAGGCGAGCAGGGCGGGACTCTGCGTGTCGCCGCACCACGAGGCGACTCAGCCCTTCCGCGCTCCCGAGCGGCTGACTGCCGGCATCGGTCGTCATCGTCACGGCTCCTGGGTGCGGAGCGCTGTGACCGGCGACGCTGGTTGTGGGGCCTGAGGGTATGCGAGGCATGCGTTCTCCGGGTCGGTAAGGAAACCGTTTGCCCGCAGGGTATGCCGAGCGCACCTGGCGACCCTAGGGCCGAAAGGACCGCTCCGCCCGGGCCACGAGACCCGGCGAATGGGTCCGTGTGTCACCTGTGCTCCCCAGCGCGAACCAACGACAGTGACGACACCAAGGACTGAAATCAAATCCGTAGCATTCGGGGTAACCCATGACCCGTCGATTGACAGCACTCGGAATTGTTCTGGCGTTCATCGGCCTCGCGTTCGCGGCGGCCGGTGCGTATACCTTCGTCAAGACCCAGGAGGGGTACCGCTCGCTCAGCGCGTTCAGCGCGGCGCAGGACGTGCGGCTCACCTACAACGAGGACGGCCAGCTGGTCGACCGCGGCG
>JALYNS010000178.1 GCA_030773035.1 Chloroflexota bacterium | reverse complement strand
CTAGCGGTTTTCCGGCAGCGTCCCCAGCGTCACGCTGATCTCCATCTCGCGGCCTTCGCGCACCACGGAGAGGGCGACGGTGTCGCCCGGCACGTGCGGCATGACGCGGGTCGCCAGGTCGTGGTCGTCGTCGACCGGCTGGCCGTCCACCGCCACCACGATGTCGCCATCCTGCAGGCCGGCCCTCTCGGCGGGGCTCCCCGGAAAGACCCCCGGAGCGCCGTTGGCGGCCGGCCCGATGAGCACCCCGTGATCGACCGAAAGGCCTTGATCGTCGGCCAGCTGCCGATCGACCGGCGTGTAATAGACCCCGATCCAGGGCCGCGCGATTGGCTTGCCGTCGAGGGCCAGGAGGAGGATCGGACGGGCGATGTTGATGGGGATGGCGAAGCCGATCCCCTGCGCATCCTGGTTGACGGCGGTGTTGATCCCGATCACCTGCCCGGCGCTGTTGATCAGCGGCCCGCCCGAGTTGCCCGGGTTGATGGCCGCGTCGGTCTGGATCAGGTTGTTCAGCTGCTCGGAGGTGCTGCCGACGGCGTCACCAGCCCGGATCTGCCGGCCGAGCCCGGAGACGACGCCGGTGGTGACGGTGTTCTCGAATGTGCCGAGCGGGTTGCCGATGGCGATCGCCAGCTGCCCGAGCTCGAGCTCCTCGCTCGAGCCGAGCGGCGCCGCCGGCAGGCCGGTGGCGTCGATCTTGACGATTGCCAGGTCGGTGAGCGTGTCGATCCCGTACACGCGGCCGGTGAAGACGCGGCTGTCGTTCAGCTGCACGATGATCTCATCGGCACCGTCAACGACATGCTTGTTGGTCAGGATCCAGCCGTCCGCGTCGAAGATGAAGCCGGATCCGATGCCGCTGGCGCCCCCATTGCTGGAGGAGATGACGACCACCGAGGGCATCACCCTCGCCACGGCGGTGATGACGGCGCTCGACTCGTCGAGATGGACCTCGCTGGCCGAGGTGCCGGTCGGGTCGGTCAGGGTGCCGCTGGAGGTCGGACGAAGCAGGTTCGCCACCGCCGCGGCCGAGAGGGAGCCCGAGACGACGGCCGTCACGAGCGCGATGGTCACCACCGGCATGACGCCGAGGCCGCGACGCTCGCGGCCGGCGGAGTTCGCGGGGACTGGCGACCAGGCCGGGGCGTCAATGGCGGAACGCGTCGGCTGGCTGGGAGGAGGTCCGTAGCGCAGGACCTCGGGCCCCTCGTGGAGGCCTGCGGGATCGTCGCGGTCGGTCATCGCTGGTCGGTGCTCTCTCATTCCGAACTGGGGGCGTCAGTCTGGATGCTGCGCTGCCCACGTTGCGGCCCGGCGCCGCGATGCGTGAAGTTTCATTGATCTGCCAGGGCAGGCACGGCCCGCGGCAGCCGGACGGTGAAGGCCGAACCCTCGCCAATGGCGCTCGCCACCTCGATCTGGCCGCCGTGCATCTCGACGATCGAGCGGGCGATCGCCAGGCCCAGACCGCTGCCGGATGCGCGGGCGTCGCCGACGTTCGTGCCACGGAAGAATCGATCGAACACGTGCGGCAGCTCGGCGGCGAGGATCCCCGGGCCGGAGTCACGCACCACGAGCATGGCGCCGTCCGGCTGGTCGGTCAGCGTGACCACCACCTCGCCGCCTCGGGGTGTGAACTTGAGGCCGTTGCCGACCAGGTTGCTCAGCAGCTGCACGATCCGCTCGCGGTCGAAGCGCTGCATCACCGGCGCCTGCGGCACCTCGCTGATCAACGTCACGCCGCGCTGCTCGGCCAGCTCGGCGTGCGCCTCCACCACGGAGCGGATCGGGTCGCGCAGGTCGCCGGGCCGCATGTCGAGCGGAAAGATGCCGGCGTCGATGCGCGACAGGTCGAGCAGGTTGGTGCTCATCCATTCCAGGCGGCTGATCTGCTCCCCGGAGCGGTCGAGGAACTCGCGCCGGGTCGCGTCGTCGGTCTGTCCATCGCGCTGCAGCTCGGTGAAGGCGCGCAGCGCAGCGATCGGGGTGCGCAGCTCGTGCGACACATCGGCCACGAACTCGCGCAGCCGGTCGCGATCGGCCTCGAGCAGCCGCAGCGACTCCGACAGGCGGTCGGCCATCACGTTGAACTGCTGTGCGAGGTCGTCGATCTCCACGATGTCCGAGCGTGGCGCCCGCTCGTCGAACTGCCCCTGAGCCAGCCGGCTGGCGGCCCGGCGCAGTCGTGCCAGTGGGGCCGTGAAGCGTCGAGCGGCGGGCACCCCGACCAGCAGCGAGGCGAGCAGCGCCAGCAGACCGGTGAAGAGAAGCGTGCCGCGCACCCGCTCCAGCGTGGTGACGCGGGAGGTGTACGGCGCCGAAACCGTGATCGTGAAGGTGATCGGCGGCGAGTCGGGAATATCGATCCGCTCAGTGACGCTCTGGGGCGCCACCTCCGGATCCGGGCGCAGCCCCTCCGCGCGCATCCTGCTCGCCGACTCGTCGTCGGGCCGCGCCTGGGCCGCCTGCCCACCGTCGGGGTTGTAGAAGGTGACCGTCCCCTGGGCCAGCTCCTTTGCCGCGACCACGGCGATTGCCTTCAGGAACTGCGTCTCGCGCAGCTCGCGAACGGTGAGAAACTCCGGCTGGGTGGCCGCCTGGGTGGTCGCCCGCTCCTGCAGGAGCAGCGCGGTCGCAAGGGCCGCGCTCCTCGCCCGGCTGGTCGCCTGTTCGACGAAGTAGCCCGGGAGGATCTGGTTGAGCGCCAGGCCCGAGACGAGCAATGCGACCAGCGCGACGCTGGCAAGGGCCAGGACCAGGCGCGCATTCAGCTGCTGGAACCACGCCAGCCGGCGCTGCACGCGCCCGACCATCGGCTCAGTCGGCGGCTCAGTCCTCGCTGAATGCATACCCGACGCCCCTCACCGTCTTGATGAAGCGCGGTTGGGCCGGGTCCGGCTCGATCTTGTCGCGGATGTGGCTGATGTGGACATTGATGGTGCGCTCGTCGGCCTCCAGCGCCTCGTAGTCGCGCACCAGCTCGAGCAGCTGGGTGCGGGTGTAGACCCGACCCGGCTTGGTGGCCAGGTGACGCAGCAGGTCGAACTCGGTGGTGGTCAGGCTGATCCGTACGCCGTCGCGGGTCACGCGCCGGCGCTCCAGGTCGATCACCAGCTCGCCGCGGCGCAGGGTGCGCCCCGTCTGCGTGTCGGCGAGCTCGCCGTACGCGCGCCGCAGGAGCGCCTTGATGCGGCTCACGAGCTCGCGGACGCTGAACGGCTTGACGAGGTAGTCGTCGGCGCCGATCTCCAGGCCCACCACCTTGTCGACCTCATCGGCCCGCGCGGTCAGGAAGAGGACCGGGGCTCGCGTCTCGCGGCGCAGCTGGCGGCACACCTCGAAGCCGTCGATGCCGGGCAGCCGCACGTCGAGCAGGACGAGGTCAGGAGCAATGTCGGCGAATCGCTTGACCGCCTCTTCCCCGGTGCCGACGATGGCGGTCGCGTAGCCCTCGCGTTCGAGCGCTACCTGGACCCCGCGCGCAACCGCAGGCTCATCCTCGACGATCATGATCGTGCCGGCCATTCGGCCGCTGATTCTAGCCCGATGCCCGATCGGCCTCCTTGCCGCTCCTTCGGCTCGCTGCTACCATCGGGCACCACCCACGCATCGCAATTCCCTCGTCCGGCCATGCCCGGGCGCTCAGCTCGAGGATCAGCCGCCCCCATGGACCTGGAGATCGCCGTCGCCGCCCGCGACGTCTACGGCAAGCAGAACAAGCGCCTGCGGACCACCGGCATCGTGCCCGGCGTCCTGTACGGCAAGGCGACCGGCTCGATTCCCGTCCAGATCGATGCCAAGGCGCTCGAGCTGCTCTATCACCAGGCCGGACGGACCAGCGTGGTCAACGTCTCGGTGGACGGCGGGCGTCCCACGAGCGCCATCATCAAGGGCATCCAGCGCAATCCCCTGACCGGGAAGGCATTGCACGTCGACCTGTTCGCGGTGGACCTCAGCCATGAGATGCAAGCCGATATCCCGCTCGTATTCACCGGCATCTCTGCCGCCGTCGAGATGGAGGCCGGGATCCTGTTCACGTCGCTCGACCACCTGAAGGTGCGAGCCCTCCCCGCCGACCTGCCGCACGAGATCAGCGTCGATCTGACCCTGCTGGTCGACATGGAGGCCACCATCCACGTCCGCGACCTGCAGGTCGAGGAGAAGGTGACCATCGTGAACGATCCCGACGAGCTGGTGGCCAAGGTCACGCCGCCTCGCGAAGAGGAAGTGATCGAGCCGGTCGTCGTCGAGGGCGAGGGCGAGGAGGCCGCCGAAGGCGAGCCCGGTGCCGAGGGCGAGGGCGAGGGCGAGGCCGGGTCCCCTGCCAGCGAGGACGAGTCCGGCTAGCAGCCGGAGAATCCCTCTTCCCGTTGACGGCCCACGTGGCTATAGTCGCGGGGTTCGGCTCGCCCCATCGCGACGAGCCCTTCGGTGGTTCGGCGCGGCCCGCGCGCTCGCATCAGGAAGGAGGCGAACCCGCACCTGCCGGCCCTTTCGCCGCGCGCATGACCTGACCTTCGCCCACGCGGCGCGTGCCATCCACGCGCGCGACCCTCGTCTCAGGAGGAGAGGTTTCACATGACGCAATCCCGCGAAGATGCCATCCAGCAGGACACTCGCGACCTGCACGGCCTTGGCTACGCCCAGGAGCTGCTGCGCAGCATGGGCGGCTTCTCGAACTTCGCCATCAGCTTCAGCATCATCTCGATTCTCACCGGCGCGGTCATCCTCTACAACCTTGGCCTCGTCCTCGCCGGACCGGCGGCGGTGGGACTCGGCTGGCCGCTGGTCACGATCTTCACGCTGATGATCGCCGCCACCATGGCCGAGATCGCATCTGCCTACCCGACCGCCGGCGGCCTCTACTACTGGGCCAGCAAGCTGCGGAACAAGGACTGGGGATGGTGGACCGCCTGGCTGAACCTGGGAGGCCAGATCTCGATCGTGGCCGGCATCAATTACTCGGCCGCCTTCTACCTGTGCGCGACGATCCTGAACCCGCTCTTCGGGATCGACCCGAACGTCGAGACCCTTGGTGTCCTGAACGCGATCTGGATCACGGGCATCCTGATCGCCATCGAGATCGGCTTCAACGTGGCCGGCACCCGGATCGTTGCCTTCATGAACGACCTGTCGGTGTGGTGGCATATCTTCTTCGTGGCCGCCATTACCTTTGCGCTCTTCGTCTTTGGCAGCCAGCCGACCCACGACCTCGGCTTCCTGTTCACCGTGTCCCCCGGGAACAACGCTGACGGCGTGCCCTGGCAGAACGTGCTTCCTCTTGGGATTGCCGGCGCCTTCGCCCTGAGCCTGCTCCAGTCGCAGTGGACCTACACCGGCTACGACGCCTCGGCCCACGTGGCTGAGGAGACGGTCTTCGCCCGCCGCGCATCGGCGTGGGGCGTCTTCCTGTCCGTGGCCGTGTCGGCGGTCGTCGGCTACATCGTCCTGGTCGCACTCACGCTGAAGATGCCGAGCCCGGCTGACGTCCTCGCCAACAGTGGCGGCGGCGGCGGTGTGCAGTACATCCTCGAGACAAACCTGGGCGCCGGCCTGAACCACCTCGGTGGCCTGCTGGCCGCAGGCGTGGCGTTCGCCATGACCTTTTGCGGCTTCTCCTCGATCGCCTCGGCCGGGCGCATGCTCTTTGCGTTCAGCCGCGACGACGGCGTCCCCGGCAGCGGCTGGCTGAAGAGGGTGAGCCGCCGATGGCGCACCCCGAGCAACTCGGTCATCGCGATCAGCACCCTGAGCTGGCTCCTGATCGTCCTGATCTACGTCCTGACCAATCTCTTCAAGGGCGACCCGCTCTTCCTGATCGGCGGGATCACGTCGGTGAGCACCGTGCTGCTGTACTGGGCCTACGGGGTATGCATCTGGCTCGGGATGCGCGGTGACCAGACATGGCGCAGCCGCCAGACCTGGAGCCTGGGACGATGGAGCAAGCCGATGGCCTGGCTGTCGGTGATCTGGATCGTGCTCTTCAGCCCGGTCTTCCTGTATCCGTTTGCCCTGAATCCTGCGTCATGGCTCATCGTTGGGGCATTCCTTGTCCTGCTCACCGTGTACTACTTCGTCTGGGCCCGTTCCCGCTTCCGCGGGCCGGTGCCGCAGGGCACGGAGCAGGAACTGAGCGATATCGAGCGCGAGTTCTCGCAGGCGGCCAGCGAAATCGGCCGCTGAGCCGGAGCGCCGCCCGCTTTGCGGTGCTCGACATCGATCCGATGGGCCGGTCGGGCAATCCGGCCGGCTCATCGGTCTCTCACGCAGAAAGGCGCAAGCGAACAAATGGCCAAGGACTCGCACGCGGATCACCCCAAGCTCGCCGAGCTCAAGGCGATGGTGAGGGACGGGCGGATTGACACCCTGATCGTGGCGCTCACGGACATGCAAGGCCGGTTAATGGGCAAGCGGGTCCAGGGGCAGGCCTTCCTGAACGGCGCCATCGATCACGGTGCCCACTTCTGCACCTACCTGCTCGGCACCGACATGGAGATGAACACGCCCGACGGCTTCCAGCTGATGAACTGGGAGACCGGCTACGGGGACTGGATCGCAGACCCACTGTGGGACTCGATGCGTGTCATCCCCTGGCTGGAGAAGACGGCCCTGGTGCTCTCCGACACGGTCGACCATCACGGCCACGAGATCGCGGTCTCGCCCCGAACCATGCTGAAGCGCGTCGTGGAGAAGGCCGCGAAGATGGGCTTCCGGGTGATGGCCGGCTCCGAGTTCGAGTACTACCTGCTGACCGATACCTACGAGCAGGCGTGGAAGAAGGGCTACGTGGCGCTCGAGCGCTTCGGCTACTACAACGAGGACTACCACCTGCTCCAGGCGACCAAGGGCGAGCCGATCCACGGCCGGCTGCGCAACCTGATGACGGAGGCCGGGATCCCCGTCGAGTTCAGCAAGGGAGAAGCTGCGCCAGGGCAGCACGAGGTCAACATCCACTACACCGACGTGCTGGAGATGTCCGACCAATCGGTCATCTTCAAGCACGGGGCCAAGGAGATCGCCTGGCTCAACGGCTTCGGGCTGACCTTCATGGCCAAGCCGGACCACACCTGGACCGGGTCGAGCGGCCACCTCCACATGTCGCTCTGGGACAAGACCGGCAAGAAGGCGCTCATGTTCGACGCGAAGGGCGAGCCCTACGGGATGTCCAGGACGATGCGCCACTTCCTGGGCGGGATGATGACCTACGCCCGCGAGCTGGCCGTCTTCTGGGCGGCGAACGTGAATTCATACAAGCGCTACGCGGTCGCCTCCTGGGCTCCCGTCAACGTGGTGTGGGGGCGGGACAATCGGACGACCGGCTTTCGGATCGTGGGCGACGGGTCAGGGCTGCATATCGAGAACCGCTTTCCCGGCGGCGACATGAACTCCTACCTGGCCTATGGCGCTGTGGTGGGGGCCGGGCTGCTCGGCATCGAGCGCGAGATCGAGCCACCTGCCGAATACATCGGCAATGGCTACGTGGCGACCGGGTGCGACCGGATGCCGCGCGCCCTGCACGAGGCGATCCGCCTGCTCGAATCGAGTGAGGCGGCGGCCGATATCTTCGGGGCCAACGTGGTGGCCCACTACCTGAACGCGGCCCGCGTGGAGCAGGAGACATACGACGCGATCGTGCACCCCTGGGACCGCGAGCGATACCTGGAGCGCGGCTGATCGTAGAGGCGGTCAGGGGCGCAGCGTCCCCGACCAGACCTGCCAGGCCAGCAGCGTCTTCGCGAACAGGCTGAGCAGCATGTACGCGCGCTCACCGTAGAGGTAGTCGCGCCATCCGCCGATCTTCCGGAACTGGAAGACCATGTTGAATGCGAAGACGTTGAAGCTGGCGAAGAGGCTCACGTAGATCGCGATCACGAAGCCCGGGATCGGCGCGGCATCAGGGGCGGTGAGACCGGTGAGCAGCGCGACGGTGATCACCAGCCAGGGCACGATGCCCGCGATGCAGCCGAAGACATAGTGGAGCCACTGGGGACGGTCGCGCCCCTCGTTGGCCGCCTCCATGCTCCAGCCGAAGAGGTTCATGGCCGCGTTCGCACCGACGATGGCGATCAGCGTCCCAACCTCGCGGATGCCGGTGAGCATGGCGATCACCACGATCATCACGCTCGAGCTGAAGGCGTACTCGATCCAGCGCGCCGGGTTCTGGTGGCGCGCCAGGCGGCGCTCATACCATCTCCGGGCGGGGAAAGCGACCACGAAGTGCGCGATCGCGCTCAGGGCGAAGAACGAGGCGACGACCGGGCCGATCGGGAGCTCGAGGAGCGTGCGCGTCGCCGGGACGAGCGTGCGCGCGTCTGGATCGAAGGTGAGGTAGCTCGAGAGGATCGGCCAGCTGGCCATCGGATCCTGCGCGAGCGAGAGCGCGAGCATCGCCACGAACTGCACGCCGTGCAGCGCGGCGAGCGCC
>JALYNS010000177.1 GCA_030773035.1 Chloroflexota bacterium | reverse complement strand
CAGCAGGGTCAACGTGCTGGCCAACGGCCCGGTGGCTGTTCGCGTTCGGGCGATCAATTCCTCGATCGACCCGGGCTGTCGCAGGAGAGTCTGGAGCACGAGCGCCTCGGTGTCCGACAGGCTGGCGACGCTCACCGGACGCCCGGTTGGTACTGCCCCGATGCGGTGCAGCAGCGCCGCCGCCGAGGTCACGATGCTGGCCTGGTGATCCGCGATCAGGCGGTTGCAGCCGCGCGATGCAATCGAGTCGATCGGCCCCGGCACCGAGAACACCTCGCGGCCATATTCGATGGCCGCCGCGACGGTCAACAGCGCCCCGGAGTGATCGGGGGCCTCGACCACGACCACGGCCTGGGCCAGGCCGGCGATGATCCGGTTGCGACGGGCGAAGTCCGGCTTGCCGTGCGCCTGGGCTGGTGCCAGCTCCGACACCAGCGCGCCCCCGGTGGCGACCAGGCGAGCCGCCAGCTCACGGTGACGCGGCGGGTAGATGCGATCCAGTGGCGACGGCAGGACCGCCACGCTGCGCCCGCCGGCTGCGATCGCGGCCAGGTGCGCCTGCCCGTCGATCCCGATCGCGAGGCCGCTCACCACCGTGACCCCAGCGCGTCCCAGCTCATCGGCGATCTCGGCCGCGCAGGCGCGGCCGTACCCGGTCGCCCGCCGCGTTCCCACGATCGCAACGCAGGGGGCCTCCATCGAGGCCGGGTCTCCCGCGACGTAGAGCACCGGTGGACGCGGATCGGCGGCGGCCAGCGCTGCGGGGTAGCGGCGATCCAACACCGTGACGACGGCACCGCCCGCACGTTGCACGGCCGCGTGCACCCGCCCGGCCACTGCCGCAACCCCCTCGCGCCGCAGGCGCGCAAGCCCATGCGCGGCATCATCCGGCAGGCGGGGCAGGTCCTCGAGCAGTGACGATCCTGCGGCCCAGGCGGCGCGCCCGGTGCCGAAACGCCGCAGCAGGCGGGCGAATCCCACCGGCCCCACGCCGGGGACCAGGGAGAGCGCGATCCAGTACGGCTCCTCGGTCCGCGGATCGAGGACGGACAGGTCCAGCGCCGTCCAGCCGCCGCGATGCGACCGATCCGGGATCGGCAGGCCTCGCACCCCGCGCCCGTCTGCCGCGGGTCCGCGCGCGACCGGCCCGTTGGCCCCCACCCCGATCATGAGGCGATCGCGCCGCGGTAGGTCAATGCCTCGTCGATGTGCTCGCGACTCACCTCGTTCGCACCTCCCAGGTCCGCGACGGTGCGCGCCATCCGAGCCGCTCGGTGCAGGCGACGCGGGGAGAGCCCGAAGTGGCGGCCACGCTGGCCGAGCGTCGCCTCGGCCTCTTCGCCGAATCCCAGGCTCCGATCGAGGGCGCCAGCCGGCAGATCCCCGTTCGCCATCCCCTGCCGGCGGAGCTGTCTTCGCCAGGCGTAGGCCACCCGCGCCGCGACCGACGCACTCGGCTCGATGCCGTCGTGCGTGACCTCAGCGTCGGGCTCCGGCTGGGCCATCGTGACCCACAGGTCGATCCGGTCGCGCAGCGGACCTGACAGCCGAGCGAGGTAGCGGCGCGCGGCGGCGTCCTCGCACGTGCACGCATGTCGCTTCGAGCCACTCCAACCGCAGGGGCACGGGTTGAACGCGGCCAGCAGCGTGAACCGGGCGGGCATCGTGAGCGCCCCATCGACGCGCGCGATCGTGACGCTGCCACCCTCGAGCGGCTCCCGAAGCGCATCGAGCGCGTCGCTCCGGAACTGGAGCGTCTCGTCCAGCAGGAGGATCCCGCGATGGGCCAGCGACGCCTCGCCAGGCCGCACCCTCGGCCCCCCGCCCACCAGCGCCTGGGTCGAGATGGTGTGGTGCGGCGCCCGGAACGGCCGCTCGCGCAGCAGCGGCGCGCGCCGGTCGAGCAGCCCTGCCACCGAGTAGATACGACTCACCTCGATCGCCTCGTCGTCCTCGAGCTGCGGCTGCAGGCCAGGGGCGCAGCGCAGCAGGAGGGTCTTCCCGATTCCCGGAGGGCCGCACAGCGCAAGGTTGTGACGCCCGGCAAGGGCGATCTCCAGGCCGCGTCGTGCCAGCGACTGTCCTTCCACCTCGGCCAGGTCCGGGCCGTGCCACGTGTCGGCCCTCTCAGGCAGCCGCGTCGGCTCGGCCAAGGGAAGGTCACGGACGCCCGCCAGGTGACCGACCGCCTCACCCAGCGAGGAGGCGCCATGTACCGACAGGCCGGCCACCGTGGCCGCCTCGCCGGTCGCCCCCACCGCCACGATCAGGGACGGGACGCCCGTCGCGAAGGAGGCGGCCGCCAGCGCCATGATGCCGGGCACCGCACGCAGGGCGCCGTCGAGCCCCAGCTCCCCGACCAGCGCGGTGTCGCGCAGGCGATCGGCCCCGCGCAGCTGGCCCGACGCGGCGAGGATGCCGACCGCGATCGGCAGGTCGTAGCCGGTGCCATCCTTGGGCAGGTCAGCCGGTGAGAGGTTGATGGTGATGCGCCGCGCGGGCAGCTCGAAGCCACTGTTGCGCAGGGCGCTGCGGACTCGCTCGCGCGCCTCCTGCACTTGG
>JALYNS010000176.1 GCA_030773035.1 Chloroflexota bacterium | reverse complement strand
CTGCGTACGAGCTGGCATGCGCCGAGCGCGAGGACCTGGCGCGCGCGGCCGCGGGCGCCGACGGCCTGCGACGCGCCATCGAGGCGCGCCATGCCGCCGAGGACGCCGCAACCCGGGCCAAGGAGGCGGCCGCAACGACGGAGGCCGCCCTTCGAGATGTCGCCGGTCGGATCGGCCAAGCCGGGGATCGACCCCCGGCGGAGCTGGTCGCCAGCCTCGCCTCCTGGCAGGGGCAACGGACCGAAGCGGCCCGTGCCAGCGAAGTCGCGATCCGCGAATGGCAGGAGCTGACCGGACTCCTTGGCGGCCGGACCCTGGCCGACCTGCAGTCCGAGGCTGATCGGCATGCCGAGGCGGCCGCTCGGCTGGCGCGCGTGGCTGGCGAGGACGCTCCGCTGGCCATCGGTCGCGATGCCGAGGCGACCGTCGCCGCGGCGCGGGCCGAGGCCTCACGAGCGAAGGAGATCGTGGACGCGCTCACCGGCGAGCTGCGTTTGCTCGCCACGACGCTGCCCGACGTGGCCGAGATGGAGGAGCGCGCAGACGCTGCCCGCATCGAGCTGGCGCGGGTGCAGGATCTCGCGGCTGTCATCGACGAGACGCTGACCCTGCTGGAGGCGGCCGAACGCCGCGTCCATCGCGACCTCGCGCCGATCCTGACCGCCTCGGTCCAACGCCATCTGCCGGCGATCACCGGTGGCGCCTACGTCGAGGTGGGGATGAACCCCCGCGACCTGTCCGTCGACGTCAAGGAGGCGCGCACCGGCCAGTGGCGCGACGCACGACTGCTCTCCGAGGGCACCCGTGAGCAGATCTACCTCCTGCTTCGAGTGGCAATGGCCGAGCACCTGGTGACGACCGACGAGATGACGCCGCTCCTCCTCGACGAAGTGACGGCGCAGGCAGACTCGGAGCGGAAGCGCCGGGTGCTCGACGTGCTCCACGACCTCAGCGCGGACCGGCAGGTGGTCCTCTTCAGCCACGATGACGACGTGCTGGCATGGGCCGCTGACTCGCTGGCGGAACCACGAGATCGCCTGATTCGGCTCGGGACTCCTGTCAGCTCACCGCTCCCCGGGGCCGCCATCCGCTGACTCCGGGCTCGGCTGCTAGGATTCGGCGGACCTCCATCCGGCCCTCACGCAGCAGTGACTCCGAATGCCCAACGACCGGCTGCCGACCCCTGAACGCGTCCTGGTCGTCGCCGCGCACCCCGACGACATCGAGTTCGGGGCGGCGGGGACGGTCGCTCGCTGGGTCGGCGAGGGCGCCGACGTGCACTACCTGCTGATGACCCGCGGCGACAAGGGCAGCGACAACCCCGCCGCGGATCCGGCGGCGCTCGCGGCGCTGCGCGAGGACGAGCAGTGGGCCGCCGCGGCGGAGGTCGGGGTCGCCTCCGTGGAATTCCTGGCCGAGCCCGACGGACAGGTGGAGCCGACCCTTCGCCTCCGCGAGCGCGTCACCCGCGCCATCCGCGCGTTCCGCCCCGAGATCGTGATGAGCCATGACCCTACCGTCCTGTTCGTGAACAACGAGTGGATCAACCACCCCGACCACCGGGCCGTTGGCACCGTGGTGGTCGACGCCGTCTTCCCCACTGCGCGCGATCCGCTCAACTTCCCGGAGCACCTCGCGGCCGGCCTCTCCGCCTGGAAGGTGGCGGAGCTCTTCCTGTGGAGCACGAACGAGGCGAACCAGCTGGTCGACATCGGCGCCACCCTGGAGCGCAAGATCGCCGCCCTGGCACATCACGTCAGCCAGTTCCGCGACTTCGGCGAGACGGCCCGCTGGGTGCGGCGCGGTGCGGAGGAGCTCGGTGAGCGGGCAGGCTACCCCGCAGCCGAGGGCTTTCGGCGGGTGATGCTCGCCCGATGACAACGGCGCGCGGGATGGCGCGGTCGACCACCTGGCTGCTGCTCGTCGCAACGCTTGCGTCCTGCGCGCCGCCCGCCGTCGAGCCGAGCCCAAGCGCCTCGTCATCGCCCCCGCCCGCACTCGGGGTGGAGGCCGCCGAGGCGGCGGGGCAGGTTGCCCGCCAGTTCGTCGCCGATTGGGGGGCACGCTGGTACGAGGGGATGGCGGAACTGATCGCGCCGGCTGACCGCGACCATTACAACCCCGAGGCCATCATTGCCCTGCTCCACCGGTTCGACGAGCTGGCCGGCGTCACGAGCATCGTCGCCGAGACCGGCACGCCGATCGCGGCCAGCGCGCCACCCGACGGAGGCGCCCAGGGCCCGGTGCCCGCCTTCGAGGTGCCGATCGGCCTTGCCATCGAGACCGATCTGTTCGGCAGGGTCGTCTTCCGGCGCATGCTGGTCATGACCCGCGGTCCCGACGCCTGGTACGCCCGCTGGCGCCCGTCACTCCTCTTCCCACAGCTCGGGGAGCGGGCAACCCTCGCGTTGCGGCGGACCGACGCCCCGCGCGGGCGGATCCTCGCAGCCGACGGAACGCTCTTCGCCGAGACGCGCGCCGATGGAATGCGCGTCTATCCCCAGGAGTGGCTTGCCGGCCAGACGATCGGGTACGCGGCGCCGCTCACTGCCGTCGAGCTGGCCGCCGTTCCCCCATCGGCCGCGTACCAGCTCGGCGAGACGTTCGGTCGCAGCGGGCTGGAGCAGGGCGCCGAGGCGCTGCTTCGCGGCTCTCCGGGGCTCGTCATCGAGGCGATCACACCCGACGGCGACCCGGTGCCGATCCTCGAGCGGCCGCTGGTTCCCGGGGCCGACCTGACGATCACCATCCGGCCGAGCCTGCAGGCCACCGCTGAGGCGGCCCTCGCTTCCTCCAGCGATGCCGCCACCGTCGTGCTCGATCCGAGGACCGGCGACGTGTGGGCCCTGGCATCGGCGCCGCGCTTCAACCCCAATTCGATGACCCTCGGCACGACGCTGGCCGGCCAGCGGCTGGCGGTCGCCAGTGCCTCAGCGCGACTCAACCGAGCCGTGTTGACGGCCCAACCGACGGGGTCGTCGTTCAAGCCGTTCGCGCTGCTCGCCGCGCTCGAGACCGGGGTCGCCACCCCGGCCACGCGCATGTCCTGCCTTCCCACGTGGAGATACGGGGGCTTCACGTATCACAACTACCTGGACCACACCCTGGGCAGCAGCGTCTCGCTCGTGCAGGCGATGGCCTTCAGCTGCAACACGACCTACATGCCGCTCGCGATCCGGGTCTGGGATGCCGATCCGGCTGCCCTCACCGACATCGTTGCCGACTTCGGCTTCGGGCAGTCCACCGAAATCACCCACCTGGCCGATGCCCCCGGGACCCTGCCCGACGCCCACTACTTCGACATCACACCGCGCAGCAATGGGCGGCTCTCTCCCTATGGCCCGACCGATCAGATCCAACTGGCGATCGGACAGGGCAGCTTCCAGGGTACGCCGCTTCAGCTGGCGAATGCCTACGCCGCGTTCGCCAACGGCGGCACGCTGTGGGTCCCGCGCCTGGTGACCCGGGCCACCCTGCCCGATGGCAAGGTGGTCGAGCAGTACCAGCCTCGACCGTTGCGGCAGGTGGACATCAGGCCGGAGACGTTCGAATATCTCCGCCAGGCGCTGCGCGCCGTGGTCTCGCTCCCGACCGGCACCGCCTACGCCGCCTTTGCGGGATTCGGGCACCAGGTCGCTGGCAAGAGCGGGACCGCCGAGACCGGCACGCCCAACCCGCACGCCTGGTTCCCTGCTTTCGCCCCCGTCGACGCCGGCGAGGTGGTGGTGGTCACGGTGCTCCTGCGCGTGACGATCGGGACGGGTGGGTCCAGGACCGCTCCGCTGGTGCGACGGGTCATGGCGAGGTACTTC
>JALYNS010000175.1 GCA_030773035.1 Chloroflexota bacterium | reverse complement strand
TACGACGCAGAAGACTTCTGGACCGATTTCAAGACCGCGAATCCCGAGACTGCCGTGACATTCGAGGCCGGCAGCTCCGACGCGGATGTCCTCGCCAAGATGGAGGCCGGCAGCCAGGCCGATGTCTTCCACTTCTACACCGGCTGGCAGCAGTTCTATGTCGACGCCGGGCTGGTGAAGGAGATCGACACCAGCAAGCTGACGAACTGGGACAAGGTGCCGGACAGCTTCAAGGAGCTGGGCCAAGTCGACGGCAAGCAGTACTTCCTGCCGTGGGACTGGGGCTTCACTTCGATCCTCTACAACACCGACGAGGTGGCCGACGTCACCAGCTGGGATGTGCTCTTCGATGAGTCCTACGCCGGTCACATCTCAATGTGGGACGACGGGCCCGCCGCGGTGACCGTCTCGTCCTACATCCATGGCTGGGACGAGACCGCCATCACCGCCGAGCAGCTGGCGCAGGCCGAGCAGGAGTGGAAGGATCAGAAGGCGCTCAACTTCCACTACTGGACCGACGAGTACGCGGACCTCTGCCCCGACTTCGAGGGCGGCGACATCTGGGTCGCATACGCGTGGCAGGGTTGCTACGCCCAGATCCTCTACAACGAGAGCCAGCCGGTCGCCTATGCGACGCCGGTGGAGGGGCGCAACTCGTGGGTCGGCCTGTACGGCATCAGCTCCGACACAGCCAACTACGACCTGGCGCTCGAGTTCCTCGACATGAAGCTGGCGACGCTGACCTGCAGCAACGCAGTCACGATCTTCTATTACGGTTGCGCCAACCAGGAGGTCATGAGCGCCATCGACGACCCGGTCCTGATCCAGGCCTTTGGGATCGACGACCCATCGATCCTGGAGAGCACCAACTTCACGCCGCCCGTCACCGACGCGCAGCGGACGGCGTGGACCGAGATGTGGGCGAACGTCAAGGCCGAGTAGCAGGGCGCGTTTAGACCGATGCTCGGACGGCGAGGGAGCCTTCGGTTCCTCGCCGTCCCGCCGTTCGCGTGGCTGATTCTTTTCTTCCTCGTACCCCTGCTGCTGGCGATCATCGTCAGCCTCCGGGGCGAGCGCGGCCCGATCGACTTCGGCAGCCTCCTGCAGCTCTCCACGCTCCAGTACGGGAAGATCGCCGACTCCCCCTCGTGGCTGCGGCTGCTGGGCGTCTCGGCGGTGATGGCCCTGGTGGTCGCCGTGGTGGCGACCGTGCTCGCATTCCCGATCGCCTACTTCCTGGCGTTTCGGGCGCGTCATCGGGCGCCGATCTTCCTCGTCCTCTTGCTCGTGCCGGCGGCGACCAGCTTCCTGCTGCGTGTGATGGCGTGGAAGCTGATGCTCGGCAGCAGCGGAGCGATCAACTCAGTCCTGATGTGGATCGGTGTCATCGACGAGCCGATCGGCCTGCTCCTCTACTCACAGGCCGCCGTGATGATCACGCTGATCTACGTCTGGATCCCCTTTGCCGCGCTGCCGATCTACGCGGCGCTGCAGCGCGTCGATCGCAGCCACCTCGAGGCCGCGGCAGATCTCGGCGCCGGCCCCTGGTCGCGTTTCTGGAGGGTCACCGTCCCGTTGAGCCTGCCCGGGGTGCTGGCGACCTTCTTCATGGTCTTCATCCCCACCGTCGGTGAGTACGTCACGCCGTTTCTGGTGGGCGGCACCGAGGGGATCATGTACGGCAACCTCATTCAGGACTTCTTCACCCGGGCCGGCAACTGGCCGCTGGGGTCGGCGCTGGCGGTGATCATGCTGGTCCTGACCCTGGCGCTGGTGGCGATCGCACTCCGCGTCGTAAACCTGCGCAGGGCGGTGGCATGACCAACGGGACGCGGGCCCTCCGACGCGGCGCGATCGGCGTCGGACACACCCGCCTGCCACTCGGGCTGGCGTACGCGCTCCTGCTTGTCTTCCTCTACCTGCCGATCGTGCTGCTCGCCGTCTTCTCGTTCAGCGCAAACACCTCCCTCAGCTTCCCGCCCAAGGGCTTCACGCTCGAGTGGTACGGCAAGGTCTTTGACGACCCTGCCCTGCTCGGAGCCGCCCGCAACAGCCTGGTCGTCGCCACCGTCGCCGCGACCGCCGCGACGGCCCTCGGCTTCGCCGTGAGCCTGGCGGTGCTCCGATTCCGCTTCGCCGGGCGGCGGCTCTTGCTCGGCCTGGCCGCTGCCCCGCTGGTGGTTCCCTTCGTGGTGCTCGGCGTTGCCCTCTTCCTGCTCTTCAATCTCCTTGGGATCCCGCGCTCCCTGCTGACCGTGGCCGTGGGGCACAGCGTCGTCGCGCTGCCCTTCGCGACGCTGATCCTGCTCTCGCGGATCATCGGCCTGGATCCCGCGCTCGAGGATGCGGCCATGGACCTCGGCGCTACCTACCCCACCACCCTGCGGCGGGTGATTCTGCCGCTGGTGGGTCCCTCGCTGCTGTCAGCCTGGCTGACCGCGTTCTGCGTCTCGTTCGACGAGGTTGCCCTCGCCAACTTCCTGGCCGGCGGCGACCCGACCTTCCCGGTCTTCCTGTACGGGCAGCTGCGCTTCGCCGGACGACTCCCGGTGCTGATCGCCATGGCGGTGGTGCTGATGGTCGGCACCATCATCCTGACGCTGATCGCGAACCGCCTCCGATCCCGAAACCAGTGAGGCGCTGAGGGTCGCCTAGCTCGCTCGGCGCGCCGGATGGGTGGCGGTCACAGCGGCCAGGAGACGGCTCGAGGCGATGGCAATCTCCTCGACGGCCGCGTTGAACGCGTGCTCGTTGGCCGGCGACGGTCGCCGGTAGCCGCTCACCTTGCGGACGTACTGGAGCGCGGCGGCGCGCACCTCGTCATCGGGGGCGGGCAGGTCCAGGGTGCGGAGGGTCTTGATACTTCGACACATGCCACAGAGGGTACCCCGCGCCCGGCCGTCATGCCTCGGCCAGCAGCTCCTCGAGGGAGTCGATGACTCGATCCGCCGCGGAGACGTCGGCCTCGGCGAACTGTGGAACGGCGATGCAGGTCAAGCCCGCCGCTTTGGCAGCGGCAACGCCTGACGCGGAGTCCTCCAGGGCCAGGGCCTCACCTGGGGCGACTCCCAGCCGTTCGCAGGCAAGGAGGTACAGGTCGGGCGCCGGCTTGGCCCGCGCGACGTCGTCAGCGGTCACGATCGCATCAAAGACGTCGGTCAGGCCGGCCGTGCGCAACGCCGCGTCGACCAGTCGGCGCGGGGAGTTCGAGGCCAGCCCGAGCGGCACGCGCCCGCGCAGCCGCTCCACGAGCTCCAATGCCCCGGGACGCCCGTCGAC
>JALYNS010000174.1 GCA_030773035.1 Chloroflexota bacterium | reverse complement strand
GTCGTGATCACCATCGTCCCCGTCGTCATCACCATCGTCCCCGTCGTCATCACCGTCGTCCCCTGCGCAGTCGCCGTACTCGTCGGGCTCGACGTCGCCATGGGCCAGGTGCGCGGGCTTCGCGTTGACGGAGACTCTGATCTCGACGAATTTCTTGCCGGTCCAGTGGCAGAGCTCCACCTTGCCGGACGAGCCGCCGGCCGCGACCGCGCCCACCGCAAAGATCGCGATGATCAGGGCCGGGATCAGCGTGGCAACCAGGAATCGGCGAACAGTGCGCATGTCAGAGGCTCCTTCTACATGGCTCGGACTCTCAGGAACCTGACCTTAGGCGCGCCCCTGCAGAAGCGGCAATCCCTGACCCCCCCGGACCTTGGGCCCTGTGCGCCAAGGCACCGGCAAGCCCTGCTGGATGCGTTGGCGGGACCTCGGCTAGCGGGTCCGCGCCTCGGGCAGCGGGCTTCTTCCGGGCTGCACGAAACGCACGACAACGGTGGATACGCCAATCGTCAGAGCCACCGCACTGAGCATCGCGGCGTACAGCGGCCGCTCGATCACCCCCGCTGCCAGACCGACCGAGGCGAGCACGAAGCTGAACTCCCCCACCTGGGCCAGGCCTACCGCCAGCTGCCACGGCCTGGCCTCCAGCCGGGTCACCCGTGCCAGCAGGTAGGCGACCAGGACCTTCCCCAGGACCAGCACGCCCAGCAGCAAGGCAAGCCAGCCGAGGCCGCGGCCAAGCTCGTCCGGATCGATGAGCGTTCCGATGGAGACGAAGAAGAGCACCGCGAACAGGTCGCGGAACGGCAGCAGGCGACGCCGAGCCTCATTGGCGGCGTGGCTCTCGCTGATCGTCAGCCCGGCGACGAAGGCGGCCAGCGCCATCGGTATCCCAAAGGCCACGCCACCGAGCCCGGCGATTGAGAGGCCGCTTGCGACCGAGACGATCAGGAACAGGTCGTGCTCGGACTGCAGCCTGCGCAGGACGCGTGGCAGGGTCCACGCGGTCGCAACCGCGACGGCGACGAATGCCCCGATGCCGGCCAGCGCCACCAACGGCGAGCGGGACGAGGCGCCGATCACGGCGATCACCCCCGCGGCGACAACGACGCCGGTCAGGTCCTGGAGCACGCTCCAGCCCAGCAGCCCGTGCTCAGTCGCGCGGTCCGTGGTGCGACGGCTGCTGCGCGTGATGTTGACGATCACCACGCTCGATGAGAGGGCCACGCACAGGCCAATCAGCACCGCCGCCACCAGGGTCAGCCCGGCAGCTAACCCCGCTGCCGCACCGATCGCCGTCGTCAGCAATGTCTGGAGTGGAGCGGCCAGGAAGAGCCCGCGATGCTCACGTCGCAGGCGCATGACGTCGATCTCGATGCCGACCTCGAAGAGGAGCAGGATCACCCCGATATCGGCCAGGAGGTGCAGCTGTTCACGGTGCGCCACGAAGCCGGGGGTGAAGGGCGAGACCACGAGGCCGACCACCAGGTAGCCGACCACGGACGGCAGCCCCGCCCGACGCGCGAACCACCCCGCGGCCGCCGCTGCCAGCAGCAGACCGCCCAGCTCAGCGATGATCGGCGCGGTCAGCTCCATGCCTGGCTCGCTACACGCTCTCCTGGATCAGCCCGTCCCGCATGTGGATGATCCGGTCACAGAACGCCCCTATCTCAGCGTCGTGGGTGACGAGGAGCAGGGTCTGGCCGCGCTCGCGGTTGAAGCGGCGGAGCAGCTCCAGCACCTCGTGGCTGTGACCGGAGTCCAGGTTGCCGGTCGGTTCGTCGGCGAGGAGGAGCATCGGCTTGTTCACCAGCGAGCGGGCGATCGCCACCCGCTGCTGTTCGCCGCCGGAGAGCTCCATCGGCCGGTGGTCGGCACGCTCTGCGAGCCCTACCCAACCGAGGGCCTCCAGGGCGGCGGTCATCGCCTCGCGACGCGATGTGCCCGCATACTCGCCGGCGAGGGACACGTTCTCCACCGCCGTGAGTGTTGGCACAAGGTTGTAGGACTGGAAGACGAAGCCCATCGTGGCGGCGCGCATGCGCGTGCGGGTGCCCTCTGAGATGGAGGTCACCTCGGTCCCGTCGATGCGCAGCTCGGGCGGCGGGCCGCTGTCGGCGTCGGGTGCGTGCAGCAGGCCGAGGATGTGCATCAGCGTGCTCTTGCCCGAGCCCGACGGGCCCATCAGCGCGACCATTTCACCGTGTTCGATCTTGATCTCGACGCCGCGAAGCGCCTCGACCTGGTTGCGCCGGCTCATGCGGTAGGTCTTGCGCAGGTTGCGCCCCTCGAGGAGCGCGGTCGTCGCATCCATCACTCGTACCGCAGCGCTTCGACCGGATCCATCCGCGCCGCATTCCAAGCGGGGATGACGCCGGCGATCATGCCCAGGACCGTCGAGAAGCCCACGGCGAAGAGCGCGGTACCCACCGTCAGCTCGAAGAGGATCGTCCCCGAGTCGCGACCAGCCTCGTTGGCCAGCACGACCACGACCGCACCCAGGGCAAGGCCGATGACGCCACCGATGAAGCCGATCACCGCCGCCTCGGTCACCAGCTCGCGGATGATCCGCCGTCGTGTGCCACCGATCGCGCGCTTGATGCCGATCTCGCGCGTTCGCTCGGCCACCGACATCGCCATGGTGTTGATGACGGAGAGGCCGCCGACCACCAGGCTGATGACGGCGACGCCGATGATGATGGCGTTGAAGACGCCCGTGAACGAGCCCACCTGCTCATCGAACTCGGCGCCGGTGAGGGTCTGCACGTTGTCTACGTCCCGTTCGATCTGGGCGGCGAGCTCCGTGTCGTCCGCCCCCGGCTCGGGATAGACGACCACCTGGCTGATGAGCTCGTCCGGGCTGATCGCGTCCTGGATCGATCGAGGCAGGCTGGCGGCCATGAGCTGCTGCGCCGCCTGCAGCGGGATGATGGCGGTGGTGTCCGGCGCGGTCAGCGTGGGCTCGAGGATGCCAACAACGGTGAACGATTCACCGAATCTCGACCGTGTCGTCGATGGCCGCTTTCAACTTCCTCGCCAAGTCGCTGCCGAAGACCACCACGTTCGACCCTTCATCCTCGGCGGTAAGGAGCCTCCCCTGTACGGCGGTGAGCACAAATTGCTCGAGGCCCTCGTCCGAACCGGCGATGCTGCCGAGCAGGAAATCGGCCGCGCCGAAGCCCTGGCTCGCCTCCGGGTCGTAGACCATCTGGATCTGAGCATCGACGGCGGCCACCGCGTCAAGCCCGCGTATCTGCTCGGCAACCTCGATGTTCATCGGCGCGATGCCGGCACCGATGGCGAAGTTGGTGGCGTCGGTCACGAGGATCTTGCCGGTGAAGTACTCGCTGCCGCCGGCGACCAGCGAGTTGATCTTGTTGGCCATCGAGCTGAAGACGACCAGCGCCCAGATCCCGATGGTGATGCCCAGGATCGTCAGCGTGGTGCGCAGCTTGCGGCGCGTCAGCTGGCGAAGCAGGCGCATCGGTACCTCCGCTTGGGGCGGCGGAGGGCTCGGCTCCGCGTCCGCCGGAGGATACCCGAGGACGGCCGCCTGCGCCTTTGACCGATCTTGGTTACCATCCGCCGGCACATGAGCAGGCCGATGATCGTCGCGGAGGGGCTGGAGAAGCACTTCGGCGCCACCCATGCCCTGCGAGGCCTGGATCTCGACGTGGCCGAGGGGACGATCCTGGCGCTTCTCGGCCCCAATGGCGCCGGCAAGACGACCGCGGTGCGCATCCTGACCACCCTGCTCAAGCCCGACGCCGGACGGGCCGAGGTGGCCGGCATCGACGTGCTGCGGCACGCCGCGGACGTGCGCGGCACGATCGGCGTTGCCGGCCAGAACGCGACCCTCGACGAGGTCCTCACCGGCCGCGAGAACCTCGAGATGATCGGCCGGCTCTTCCGCCTCCCCGCCTCAGAGGCGCGCAGCCGCGCGACCGGGCTTCTCGAGCGCTTCGACCTGCTCGAGATCGCGGATCGGGTCACCAAGACCTACTCGGGCGGAGAGCGTCGCCGGCTGGATCTCGCGGGGGCCCTCGTGGCAGAGCCGCCGGTGCTCTTCCTGGACGAGCCGACGACCGGGCTCGATCCGCGGGGCCGCCTCGCGATGTGGGACCTCATCGCCGACCTGGCCAAGGGCGGGACGACCCTCCTCATGACGACCCAGTACCTCGAAGAGGCCGATCGCCTGGCTGATGACATCGCGGTGATCGACCACGGCCTCCTGATCGCGCGTGGAACAGCGCTGGAGCTGAAGCAGCGAACCGGCGGCGAGCGGTTGGAGATCCTGGTCACCAACGCCGAGCAGGTGGCGGCAGCCGCGAGCGCGCTGTCGAACCTCAGCGGAGAGGAGCCGTACATTGACCTCGAGGCGCGCCACGTCAGCGTGCCGGTCTCGTCGCACGGCGGGATGTTGACGCGGGCCGTACGCGAGCTGGACGCGGCGGGGATCGACGTGGACGACATCGGCTTCCGGCGGCCGACCCTGGACGAGGTCTTCCTGGCGCTCACCGGCAAGCCGGCAGGCGCGGAGGGATCGGTCCCGGAGGAGCTGGCGTCATGAGCCTGCGCTGGTGGCTCGCCGATTCGCTGGAGATGGTCAAGCGCAACCTGCGCCATATCCGCCGCACACCGGAGCTGCTGCTCGACGTGACCCTCTCGCCGATCATGTTCGTGGTCCTGTTCCGCTACGTCTTCGGCGGCGCCATTCCGATCGAGGGCACGACCTACGTCAACTTCCTGATGGCTGGCATCTTCGTCCAGACCGTCGCCTTCGGCGGCATGTACACCGGCGTGCTGCTGGCCAACGACCTGAAGAACGGGATGATCGACCGATTCCGAACGCTCCCCATGGCGCAGTCCTCCGTCCTGACGGGACGCACCTTGACCGACCTGCTGCGGGCCATGCTGGCGGTGGCGGTCATGACCGTCGTCGGGCTGCTGGTCGGCTTCCGGCCAGAGGGCGGCGTGGGCGGATGGATCATGGCCATCGGCGTCATGCTCGCGTTCGGCTTTGCCCTCTCCTGGGTCGGCGTGGCGATGGGCGCTTTCGTGCGCACCCCCGAGGCACTCCAGGGGCTGATCTTCATGATCGTCTTCCCGCTCACCTTTGCAAGCAGCGCATTCGTGCCGACCGACACCATGCCCGGCTGGCTGCGGGCGTTCGCCGAGGCCCAGCCGGTGACGCTGGCGACCAACGCGGTGCGCAGCTTCACCCTGAACGGCACCGGCGGGCCGGACGCAATTCCCGCCCTGATCTGGTCGGTGGGGACGTTGCTCGTCTTCTTCCCCGTCGCACTGTGGCTCTACCGCAGGCGCACCTCGCAGTAGGCCTACGGGCCGTCGACCACGCGAACGGCGGTCACCACGAACTGCTGGCGGCAGGTGTTGACGCCCCAGAAGGCCCCGGGGTAGTAGACGAGCGCCTGGGGTACCGGCGTGAACCGACAGATCGTGGCCAAGGGATCATCGAAGTGGCCCGTCACCTCCAGCCAGGCTTCCAACCACTCGTCTGCCGGCCTGGCGGCGAGGCTCGGCGACAGGACCGCCGCGGTCCAGGCGTTCTCCGACTCGACAGGGCTGAGCACGAGCTGGTTGTCCACGGGGGCGGCGAGCCATTCGGGCTCATATGTCCCCTCGCCCGCTCCCCAGCAGCCCTCGCATCGTCCTGACCAGGAGCGGAAGGTCATCGCGGCATCGCCATAGCAGAACGGCGCCAGCGCTCGATCCAGGTTCGCGAAGGCCAGGCCGTCGTGAGGCGACGGCGCGCAATCCGCGGCTGATGGCTCGGGGACGGCTTCGATGAGCGGATCGGGTTCCGGCAGCCAGGCGCCGGACGGTGTGCGGTGCCAGACGATCGGGTTGTCACCAACCGTCGATGGTCGCTGTCCCACCAGCACGACCCCCGCCCTCCCGGCCGCTGTTACGCGTGGGATGCCGCCGAAGGACGCAGGCAGCTCGGAGCGGGACCAGTCGGAGCCGATCGTGGTCCAGGTCAGCGCTGTCTCGCTGGCACGGTGCCAGCCGAACGCGATCACCTCATCGCCGGTCGAGACAAGCGAGGTAACTGCCGCGTTGTCGAACGGCGCCACGGAACGCGACATGCGCTGCCACGAGAGATGACCCAGGTTGACGCGCCCAACCCAGGCGCGCGGTACGCCCGTGGCACGATCCGTCTCAATCGCGTACCAGCGGTCACCAAGGGCCGCGAGCTGGAGGCCGAACCCCTGCGGACCACCGGCCACGGGGGACCAGTTGAGGCCGTCGAGGGAGAAGGCGGCCTGGGGCTCGCAGCAATCCGGATCGGCCCATGCGTAGAAGCCA
Source organism: Chloroflexota bacterium (assembly GCA_030773035.1). Classification (GTDB taxonomy): domain Bacteria; phylum Chloroflexota; class Limnocylindria; order QHBO01; family QHBO01; genus CF-167. Next base: position 701 of record JALYNS010000174.1, on the reverse strand, counting down.
CCGGACATACCGGCGATCAGGTAGCTGGTGGAGCTGAGGCCCGGGTTGACCTCGTGCCAGTTGACCCCGTCCTCCGAGAACCACAGGGTTCGCCCCGGGCTGAATCGGGGGGAGTCGGTGCTGAACAGGTACCCCGCGTCGGAGGCAACGAGGCCGATCGGGTGCACGTTACCGCCCGGCGTCCGGAGCGTGCCGGCAACGGTCCAGTGCACGCCATCGGGCGAGGTTGAGAACCAGCTGCCGCCATCCCAGCCGCTCGAGACCAGCAGCCATCCCTCTGGTCCCCAGGCGACGCCGGTCGGGTACAGGCCCGGCGCGAGTACGTCGCGGGCCGTTTCCCAGCTGGCCCCGTCTGCGGAGTGGATCAGCGTTGCCCCAGGCCACTCTGCGGATGTTCCCGACGCGCTGCCGATCCCGACGAAGCCATTGGGGCCGCCGGCCAGGTTCCAGATCGCACCGCTCACCGCCGAAGGCGGCGGTGCAAAACGCTCGACGAGGTCGGCGCCGTCCTGGCGGGTGGCGACCCAGCCTGACTGGTTCGCCAGGTCCACGAGAAGCCAGCCCTCGTCGCCCGGGTAGCCGGAAACCTCGGATGCAGAGATGAGCTCGCCCGCGCCGATCACCCCGATCGGCGCCGCATCCAGCCGCGGGTTTCCGAGGATCCGGAGCTCGACCTTGGCCCGAATCCATCCGTAGAAGAT
>JALYNS010000173.1 GCA_030773035.1 Chloroflexota bacterium | reverse complement strand
TGATCTCGAGCTGCTCGGCATTCAGGCCGTGGTTCTCGAGCTGCTTCGGCATCAGGAAACGCTGCGCGATGCGCAGGCGCTCGAGCTGCGTGTAGCCCGGCAGCTGGATCATCTCCATCCGGTCACGCAGGGCCGGGGGGATGGTGTCCACCATGTTGGCCGTGGCGATGAAGAGGACACGCGACAGGTCGAACGGCACCTCCAGGTAGTTGTCCTGGAAGGTGTTGTTCTGCTCGGGGTCGAGCACCTCCAGCAGCGCCGATGACGGGTCGCCACGGAAGTCCATGCCGACCTTGTCGATCTCGTCGAGCATGAAGACCGGGTTGGCGGATCCGGCCGTCTTGATGCTCTGGATGATCCGCCCCGGCAGTGCGCCGATGTAGGTGCGACGGTGGCCGCGGATCTCAGCCTCGTCATGGATGCCGCCCAGGCTCATCCGCACGAACTTGCGGCCCATCGCCCGCGCGATGCTCTTGCCGAGGCTGGTCTTGCCCACGCCGGGAGGGCCGACGAAGAGGAGGATCGGCGAGCGGATCTTCTCCGCGAGCTTGCGGACCGCCATGTACTCCAGGATCCGCTCCTTCGGCTTCTCGAGGCCGTAGTGGTCCTCGTTGAGAACCTTCTCGGACTCATCGAGGTCGAAGTTGTCATCGGTCTGGACGCCCCACGGCAGGCTCACCAGCCAGTCGACGTAGGTGCGGATGACCCCCTGCTCCGGCGAGGCGCTCGGGATCCGGCTGAGGCGATCGACCTCCTTGAGGGCCTTCTCCTTCACCTCGTCGGGCATGGCCGACTCCTCGACCTTGCGCTTCAGCTCTCCGGCCTCGGCCACGGCGGGGTCGTCCTCCCCGAGCTCCTTCTGGATCGCCTTGAGCTGCTCGCGCAGGATGTACTCGCGCTGGGTCTTGTCCATCTCGGACTTGACCTCGCTCTGGATCCGGCCCTTGAGCTCCAGGACCTCGATCTGCTTGGCCAGGAACTGGCCGACCATCCGCAGCCGCTCGGCCACGTCGATCGTCTCGAGCAGCTGCTGGCGCAGCTCCGTGCTCATGTCCGGGCTGTAGGCCGCCATGTCGGCGAGCAGGCCACCGTCAGTGATGTTGCGAGCGGCGACGGCGACCTCAGGAGGGACCGATGCGCCCGAGGAGACGTACTGCTCGATCTGCCCCTGGATCGATGCCATCAGCGCCTCGATCTCCAGGCTCTTGTCGTGGCTCTCCTCGATCAGCTCGATGCGCGCCTCGAGGTGCGGCTCGGTCTGCACCAGGTCGAGCAGGCGAATGCGCCGCTGGCCCTGGACGATGGCGCGGATGGTGCCGTCCTGCAGTCGGATCACCTGGGCGATCTTGGCGAGCGTGCCGATCGAGTACAGCTCGTCGACCGAGTTGACCTCCTCGGTCTCGTTGCTGCGCTGGGTGATCAGCGCGACCGGCTGCGAGGTGCGCACCGCCCGGTCGAGGGCCTTGACGCTACGGTCGCGGCCGACCTGCAGCGGGACGATCATCTCGGGGAAGATCACCGTGTCACGCAGGGCGACCAGCGGGAGCACCTGGATCTGTTCGACCTCGGGCTCGGCGGTGGGCTCTACGGTGGGCTCGGCGTTCTTGTCATCCATGGTCTAACTTCGTGTCCCTTCAGTCGAGGCGCTCACCGGCTGGGGCTCGTCCTCCTCGACGTATCGCTCGACATCTCCTGCATCGAACAGGTCATAGACGCGGATCTTGCCAAGCGCCTCGAGCTGCAGGATGACCTTGACGCCCGCCAGGTTGACCCCCTGGCGACGGGTAAGAAAGCGGATGATACGCACCCGCGTGAGATCGGCCTCCGAATAGAGCCGGAGGTTGTTGCGCCGATGCGGGCAGAGGAGCCCCTCCTCTTCGTAGATCCGCAGCGTGCGCGGGTGGACCTGGGCGAGCTCGGCCGCGATGCTGATGAAGTAGCGGGGTCGCTGCGGATCACGAACTGAGCTCACGGGGCGGTACCATAAACTCTGCCAATAGGGTTGTCAAGGATGCTGAAGGTCTGAACGTCGCCCGGGGCGGGGAATCGCGCCGCTATTCCCCGATCAGCAGGCTGCGGAGCTCCGCCTCATGCTCGGGAGACGTGATCGCCAGCAGCTTGTCGCCGGCCTTCAGGGTCGTGTCGGGCCGAACGGCGATCGCATGCGCATCTCGCACGATGACGGCCACCGTGCTGCCCTCCGGGAGCACGAGCTCGCGCAGCAACTGGCCGATCACCGGGGAGCTTGCGTCCAGCTGCGCCTCCACGATCTGCACCTCCCCACCCTCGAGGTCTGCAAGGTGCAGGAGGTCGTGCATCGGGATCTCGTGCTCGATGACGCCAAGGATGCTGCGGGTCGGGCTGACCGTCTCGTCGATCGCCAGCCGACGGAAGAGGGCCTCGTTCTTGGGATTGTTGACGCGGGCAATCGCCCGTGGCACGTTGAATTTCATCTTCGCCACCTGGCAGGCGACCAGGTTGTCCTCGTCATCGCCGGTCACCGCGGCGACGACGTCGGCGCGCGCCATCCCGGCCTCGGCCTGGTAGCGCCCCTCGCAGCCGTCGAAGGGGATCACGATGCTGCCCAGCTCGTCGGCAATGGTGCGGGCTCGCCCGGGGTCCTTCTCGATCATGACCACCTCGTGGCCAGCCGCCAGCAGCTCCTTGGTCAGGTAGTAGCCGACGTTGCCGCCGCCGATCACGACCACGTACACGTCAGCCGGCCTCGCTGTCGAGTGCGGCGTCCTTGATCGCGGCCGCCGCCGCGGCGGCGCGTGACCCGGCCGGAGGGTTCCCGAGCCGTGGCTCGGCGGTCGGAGGCTCGACGGCACCGTCGGTCGCCTCCGCGCCTTCGGTTGCTGCCTGTACCAGCGCGTCGGCGAGCAGGACGGTGCGACAGATCGTCTCCAGGCCGAGGGTCCGGTACGCCTCTGCCCGCAGCGGGTCGTTGATCTTGGCGATGACCCGCGGGATGCCGAAGATGTGCTTTCCGAGCTGGGCAGCCAGGGCGTTGCGATTGTCGCCCTCGGTGAGCGCCATCAGGAGGTCGGCGAGGTCCGCACCGGCTCCGCGCAGGATGTCCTCGTCGCTGCCGCTGCCGCGCACGGTGACCCCGGCAAACGTGCTCGGCAGGCGGTTGAAGGCGCGCTGCTCGACGTCGATCACGGTCACGTGCTCGCCGCGCTGGTCAAGTTCGGCCGCGGTTCGTGCGCCGACGCGCCCGCAGCCGATGATGATCACCCTCATGGCGTGTGTGCCAGCTCCTCCGTCTCGGCCCTCAGGCACCAGACCGGTGCCGTCGAGTTGCGCATGACGTACGGGACAGTGCGTCCCGCATCCCAGCCGCCGCCGAAGCGCTTCTTATAGCGTAGTCCCATCACGATCAGGTCGGCGCGCCGCTCGACGGCGTCGTCGACGATCGCGGCCCCGGCGGCGCGCGCCTGGGCGATGCCGGTCTCGACCCGCACCTGGTGCTCGGCCAGGAAGGCCTCGCCGCGGCCGAGTGCCTCGTCGGCGAAGGTGACCGCCGTCGGGTCCTGAGCGTCGAGCTGGCGCTCGAACGGAATCTCGATGCCATGCAGCAGGAAGGCCTGGCCGGCGGTCCCCGACAGGAGGATGGCGGTGAGGCGCAGCGCCGCGTCATCGGCCTCCGTGCCGGCCAGCGGCACCAGGATGCGCTCGTAGTTGAGGAGGGGAGTGTGCTTCTCTCGGCGGCCGAAGATCATGCGACCGATATCCTACGGCTCTCCGTCACCGTTCAGCGGCCGATCGAGAGCCGCTCGATGAGCCAGCGCGGCAGGCCCACCTCGCGCATCAGGCGCTGGGTCAGCGCGATCTCGTAGGGCACGCGGCGGAAGTCGGCGAGGCCAGCATCCGTGTCGAGGACCAGGTAGGAGGCGTCGGGGTTGCCGTCGCGCGGCTGTCCGACGCTGCCCGGGTTGATGAGGGCGCGGCGCTCGTCGAGGGCGATCGGCGCAGAACGGGTGGCCGGCACGACCGTGATGTGGATCCCGTCGGCGCGATAGATGATCGGCATGTGGGTGTGGCCGTAGAGGCAGTGCCGGGTCTCGAAGGCTGACATGTTCGCCGCCGCGATGGCGGCGTCGGTGATGTACTCCCAGATTGGCTCCCGCGGCGAGCCGTGCACGGCGGTCAGCTCACCGTCGCGTCGGACCTCGGGCAGAGTCGCCAGATAGGCGCGCGAGTTCTCGTCGAGGACGGTAGCGGTCCAGCGAATCGCCGCGGTGGCGTCGGGGTTGAACCACGAGGCGTCGACGGTGCCGATCGCGGCGCCGTCATGATTGCCGGTGACGGCCCGCACGCCGAGTTCCTGGAGGCGACGGATCACCTCGTTGGGCTGGGGCCCGTAGCCGACCAGGTCGCCCAGCGCCCACACCTCGTCAACCGGCGGCAGGTCGGCGCACACGGCTTCGAGCGCGGCGAGATTGGCGTGGATGTCCGACAGGACCGCGAGACGCATGGGGCTCGGAGTATACCGATGGTCAGCCGAGCGGCCGCCGGGCGGGCTCCCCGGCACGGCGGGGGAATCGCTCCGGCGTGGGGCGCTCTTTCCGGATGGTGACGAACCGATGGCCGCCCAGGGCCGGCAGGCCGGTGGCGAGGATCTCGAGGCGACCACCCCCGAGCTGGCCGGCGGCGATCCGGCCGCCCCGGACCTCGTCGGCGCCATCGTCGAGAGGCCCCTTCCAGGCGAGGAGCGAACCCCCCAGCACGAGCAGGGGGAGGGAGAGCTCGGCCAGGACGGGGAGTGGCGCGCAGGCCCTCGCCGTGACCAGGTCGTAGCTTTCCCGGTGTTCCGCCGCCACGCCCAGCGCCTCGGCTCGATCGGCGAGGACGGTGATGCTGTGCAGGCCCAGTGCGTCGACGAAGCCGCGAAGCACCGTCGCCTTCCTGGCGACCGAGTCGACCAGCGTCCAGCGCATGTCGGGTCGGGCGAGCGCCAGCGGGAGTGCCGGAATGCCGCCCCCCGAGCCGAGGTCGATCACGTGCCGCGGCGCCAGCCGATCGATGATCGGCAGCGCGGCGAGGGCGTCCAGGAGGTGGAGGCGTGCCACATCGCCTGGGAGCGTCACACGTGTCAGATTCATCCGCCCGTTGGCCTCGAGCAGGAGGGCCACGAAGCGCTGCACCGCATCGCCGAAGCCGGCCGGCAGACCGCCGGCGATTCCCGGCGCATCGGTCAGGTGGCGGTCGAGGGCAGCGCGCGCGGCGTCGGCGTCGGCATCGGTGCTGGACAAGGAAAATGCCTCTCCGGTGGCGTTTCGGTCTTCCCGGTCACGAGCGGTGTGCGGCCGGCTCTCGCATCGGCCCCGCGCGTGCCCGGTTACCGTACTCGGCCGCCGGGGAAGCAGGACCACCACCGTACCAGCCGGGGCCGAGCAGGGGCAAGCCGAGTTATCCACCAACCAGCGCGAGGACGGGCGATGTGTGGATAAGTCGCCGGGATATACTCGGCCCCGATGACGCCAGGGGCCCGGCGGGCCGGTACGATCGGGGACCAGTGGCGGCGACGCTGACGAATGTGTCGCCGCGCTTTGCTCACCAGAGCGAGGCGGAGCTGGCGAGGATCCTCGACTTCTACGGTGTCGCATGGCAGTACGAACCCGACATCTTCCCCATCTCCTGGAACGCCGACGGCGCGGTCGTGGAGTCGTTCGCACCAGATTTCTACCTGCCGGAGATCGAGCTGTACCTGGAGCTGACGACCCTCAAGCAGGCGCTGGTGCGCAAGAAGAATCGCAAGCTGCGCTGGCTCCGACAGCTCTACCCAGAGCTGCGCGTGAAGCTGTTCTACGCACGTGATTTCCGGGCGCTGATGGTCAAGTACGGGCGGCTCGACTTCCTGGCCGACGTGGCCGCCATGAACGGCAACGGTCCGCTGGACGAGCCATGATCGATCCCGATGTCGAGGAGGTCCTGCTCAGCAGCGAGCAGGTCCAGGCTCGGGTGGCGGAGCTGGGTGCCCAGCTGGCGGCCGACTACGCCGGCCGCGAACCCGTCCTGGTGAGCGTCCTGAAGGGTTCGATCATCTTCCTGGCGGACCTGGTGCGGGCCATGCCGATCCCGCTCTCGATCGATCTGATGGAGGTCAGCAGCTACGGCGCCTCGACTGAGTCGAGCGGGCAGGTGCGCATCCTCAAGGACCTCTCCACCTCGATCACCGGACGCGAGGTGAACGTGGTAGAGGACATCATCGACACCGGCCTGACCCTCAACTACCTGCTCCGATACCTCCACGACAAGGGCCCGGCATCGATCCGGATCTGCTGCCTCCTCGACAAGCCGGCGCGTCGCCTGGCCGAGATCGAAATCGGCTACCGCGGCTTCACAATCCCGGACCGATTCGTGATCGGCTATGGCCTGGACTACGGCGAGCGGTACCGGAACCTGCCCTATATCGGCGTCCTGCGGCCATCGGTCTACGGCTCGACGACCCCCGAGTAGCCGCATGGCCGACGGCGCGCCGGGCGGCCGGTATCGATTTCCGATCCTGCTCGGCAGCCTGCTGATGGTGGCCGCCGGCTTCCTGACCTGGTGGCAGGCGGGTGGCGAGGAGGTCAACGGCGTTTCGATCCCGGCGAGCGCCGGGATCGGGCTGGAAGGGCCGGGGATCGTGGTCTACGGTGCCGCGCTGACGGCGCTGGTCCTGCTCGATATCGGCTACATGCGCGGGCGCTGGGGCTTCGTGCTCGACGCCCCGTGGGTCTACCTGTCGCTCGGCCTGGTCGCGGCCGCCGCGCTCGGCTACCGGACCTGGGAGCTCTGGTCGGTGGGATTCGTCCCGCTTCCGCAGCACTCACCGGGGCTTGCCGCCGCGGCGCTCGGGATCGGGCTGGTGCTGTACGGGGCGGGGCGCGGACTGGCTGCGGGCCGCAGCGCCTAGCGGACCGGGCTGGGGAGCACCAGGGGGCTGATCAGGATCCAGCCCACGATCACCAGCACCAGCAATCCGCCAAGGATCAGGATGGGACGCAGGTCGGGGCGGTAGTCGCGCGGCGAGCGGCGTGGCGGGGGCGCGTCGCCGGACATCGGCGCCGGCTAGATCTCGCCCAGGTAGGCCTGACGCACCTGCGGGTTGGCCGCGAGGTTGGCGGCCGTATCGGCCAGGATGATCTGCCCGGTCTGCAGCACGTAGCCACGGTGGGCCACGTTGAAGGCCATCTGCGCGTTCTGCTCAACCAGCAGCACCGTCGTGCCCTGGGCGTTGATGTCGCGGATGATCTGAAAGATCTGCTCGGTCAGGATCGGCGAAAGGCCCATCGACGGCTCGTCGAGCAGGAGCAGATTCGGCTTCGCCATCAGCGCCCGCCCGATGGCCAGCATCTGCTGCTCGCCGCCCGACAGCGTTCCGGCCTTCTGGCTGCGACGCTCCTTGAGCCGCGGGAAGAGGTCGAAGACGCGCTCGATATCCGCCTCGAGGGATCCGGTCCTGCTGAAGGCGCCCATCAGCAGGTTTTCGTGGACGGACATCCGGGAGAAGACGTGACGCCCCTCCGGAGCCTGGGCGATCCCAAGCCCCACGATGACATGCGCCTTCTGGCCCTGGATCTCGGCGTCCCTGAAGATGACCGTGCCGCTGCGCGCCCGGGTGATCCCGCTGATGGTGCGCAGCGTGGTCGACTTGCCGGCCCCATTCGACCCGATCAGGGTCACGATCTCGCCGGGGTCGACCGTCAGCGAGATACCCTTGAGCGCATGGATGTTGCCGTAGTAGGTATGGACGTCGACCAGCTCCAGCGCGTGGCTCATTTGGAGGCCTGCTTTCCGAGGTAGGCCTCGATCACGCGCGGGTTGGCGCGGATCTCGGCGGGCGTCCCCTCGGCGATCTTCTCGCCGTAGTCGAGCACGGAGATCCGCTCGCTGACGCCCATCACCACCTTCATGTCGTGCTCGATGAGCAGGATCGTGAGCTGGAGCTCTCGACGCAGCCTTCCGATGAAGTCGGTCATCTGGCGGGTCTCGCCGGGATTCATGCCGGCGGTCGGCTCGTCAAGGAGCAGCAGCTTCGGATCGCTGGCCAGGGCGCGGGCGACCTCCAGGCGGCGCTGATCGCCATAGGGCAGGTTCTTGGCAAGCTCGTCGGCTGACGAGCGTGAGAGCCCGACCAGCTCGAGCAGGTCGAGCGCGTGCCGCGTGGTCTGCTCCTCCTCGCGTCGAATGCCGGGAAGGCGGGCGATCGCCCCGTACCACTGCCCGTGCATCCGAACGTGGCGACCCACCATCACGTTGGCGAGCACCGTCATGTTCTGGAAGAGCCGGATGTTCTGGTAGGTGCGCGCGACGCCCAGGGTCGCCACGCGATGTGGCGGCATGGCGCTGATGTCGACCCCGTCGAACTCGATTGTGCCGGAGGTCGGGTGGTAGAC